>CANEUT010000046.1 GCA_947441895.1 Rickettsiales bacterium
ACCTTGCCCTGATAAAATAAAACCTATATGTTTTTTCTATCATAAATCGGGGTCAGTTGATGCAAATTAAAAATCGTATCGAGTTTAAAAGCAAATCTCCTGTGCTTACGTTTACTCCTACCGACAAAGTGATTCAGGCCGTGCACGCCATGTCGGAAAAAAACTACGGCGCAAGCGTCATCGTCGATAACGAAAATAAGCCCGTTGGCATTATTACTGAGCGCGACTTTATGCGCCGCCTGCTTGCAAAAGGACTCGATGCCAACACCACCCCCATCAGTGAAATTATGACGCGCGATCTTCGGCTTGCTTCCGACGAAGATGATGTGGTGGATTGGTTGAGCATCATGTCCAATGAGCGTTTTCGGCACTTACCGGTGATTGATGCGCAGGGAAAACTCATCAACTTACTATCTCAGGGCGACCTGGTATCCTACACATGGCCACAACTGCTGGTCAGCGCCAAAGACGCCATCGTCAAATCCTTCACCGAACGCTTTCATTTGCATCTTATTATTGGCGGCATCATGCTCTATAGCGTTGCCATGGTTTTTGTGCTGCGCCACCTCAAATAAAATATCTATTCTGCTTGGCACGCCATACCTAGAAGCGGACGATCAACTCACGGCCTAGTTAGGTTGTTCCATATACCTTGAAACTGCAGCACCTCTACATCTAACTTTTCTTGATGTGGCTGGAGTAGTTTGGCGAAAGCCGTATCTTTCGTAGGGTATTTGATCGCTAAATTCTCAGTCAAGAATTGTATCGATTCAATAATATTTTCAAGTCGTCTCCCGTAGATTGGTTCGTGGTGCGCTATACGATTGCGCGCTTGATAGAGTATTTCCAAGTGATTGGCGATTGTGGATCTACTCAATCTCTTGTTAGGAAAAACAGTTTTCAAACCACGCTTCCAAAGGGTTCTTTCATACTCTTCCGAAAAAAGCCGTTTCCAGAAAAATAGGGTAAGCTGAGCAATGATCTGACCACTAGCAACGTTAATCGCAGCCAACCGTTTTTTCACAACCTGCTCGTGTGAAAGGTTGGCTGGTCTGCCATTTGGAAATACAAGTGCATCTAACTCGTGCTTTTGTCCTTGATTTAAATTTTGATATTCTGCTCGTTGAGCGCTCCGCTTTGCTTTATCAATGCTTTGGCGCTCCAATTGCTTCCAAACGAATGGAGGAGGAGGGCTAAATAACCAATCATCGCTGCTAAAATGTTGGTCAAGCCTAAGGCAAATGTAGTTGCGGATAGCAATTTCAATTGTTCCAAGAACCAACATGAGTGCCGCCCCAAGTTGCATAGTCTGCTGATGCAAGTAGATGGCATCGGAATCAGATTTAGTTAGTTTCCTAAATGTCCATAGGCGATCTTTGGAAATATATACCGTAATTTCAAAGATATCTTCCGATTTAAACTGCATTGACGCTAGCCTTATAGCTGTGTTATATTGGTCCTTAGAAGGTCGGGATAAATGTCGGCAGCGCGCATGTTCGTGACGGACACCCGACTCCTTAAAGATAGAAAAGGCGTTCTGAAAAGGGCGCCTTTTCTTTTTTATCTTATGATTGCCTTGTGGCTTAGCAAACGATGGCGAATTAACTATTCACATGTAAATTCGTATTAACATGGCCTCCAATCGATATCATCTGCTGCACTTCATTCATGCCAATTTAAAGCTCGGAAATGCTGCGCGCCAGAGGCACTGGTCGAGTAGTTAAGGCGTTCACTCCCTCCGGGCACGCCAGCCTTACTAAGGCTTCTCGGCCAATGCTTTTTCCACCGCCTCTACCAGCCGCCCTGAATCGGGCGCGGTGGTGGAATTGAAATAGTCGATCAGCTGGCCGTTACGGTTAATCAGGTATTTGTGGAAGTTCCATTTGGGCGACGTGCCAAAGCCAAGGCCAGCCGCCGCCCACTGATAAAACGGATGCGCCGCATCACCTGACACCACTTCTTTGGCCGCCATGGGGAAGCTCACCCCATAATTCAGCTTGCAAAAGCTTGCTATTTCCTCGCTGCTGCCGGGCTCTTGCCCGCCAAAATCATTGCTGGGCACACCCACAATCACCAAACCTTTATCGCCATAGGTTTTATAGAGCTTCTCAAGCCCCGCATATTGTCGGGTGAAGCCGCATTGCGACGCCGTGTTCACCACCATCACCACCTTGCCTTTGAACTGCGATAATGGCAGTGGCTTGTGGCCAATCAGCGTATTGAATTGATAGTCATAGGCGCTGCCCTCGGCGGCTTTGGCGGGGGTTGAAAAAATAGAAATCATGGCAAGCGCTCCAATCAAAAACCGGAAAAAATGTTTCATACTATTACTGACTCCAAATAAAAATTGCCCATTTTATTGCAGTTTGTCACCCCGGGTTTATCCCGGGGTCCAGCCGTGAGGCGGGGCTGGATCCCGGCACTAGGCCGGGATGTCAGAGAATGAGGGTCTATAATGATGAATTCGAATCACTAGGCTTTCACTTTCGGCCGCACACGTGACAAACCACCATCCACCGCCAGCACCTGACCGGTGATCCAGCTATTTGCAGGGTCGAGCAGAAACACAATCGCGCGCGCCACATCATCGGCCGTGCCCAGGCGCCCCAGCGCATGCATGGCTTCCGACACTTTACGCGCCGCCTCGTTACCCGTCAGTGCCGCCGTCATTGGCGTTTGCGTCAGGCCCGGGGCCACCGCGTTAAAGCGCAAATTGCTGGAGGCATAGGTCGCCGCCGCCGAAAGCGTGAGGCCAATGATGCCTGCCTTCGCGGCGGCAATGGCTTCGTGATTGGCCAACCCTTCCATGGCTGCGGCCGATGAAATAAGCACCACCGAGCCACCATTGCCCATGTGTTTGCCGGCGGCACGCACCGTGGCAAACGCCGTGGTGAGCGAGGCATCGATGACCGTTTGGTAGTGTTGCTTGTTGGTGAGATGCGCCGATTTCAGCAACAGCGAACCGCTGCAATTCACCACGCCATCCAGCGCGCCTGCCTGCGCAAACACCGCATCCACCGCGTCAAAATCGGTAGCATCCAACATGGCGTCGGGCGTTATTTTGCTGCTGTCACGCGCGGTGGTGAATACCGTGTGCCCAGCATCTTTCAGCTGTTGGGTGGTTGCTTGTCCGATGCCGCTGCTGGCAGCAACAATTAAATAATGCGCCATTTCATTTCCCTTTTTGCTGAATTACTGTCCTTATGAAAACGGTAACAGCTTTGCTCCAATCATACCAATAAGTCTAGTGCTATTATGGGTGCCAACCAATATCATCTGCTGCACTTTATTCCGGCGACCGAAAGCTGCGAAATGCCACCGGCGCTTGAGGCACTGGCGGCGCAGCTGGTGCGTTCTGGCAAATTGCGCGTCAGCACGGAGCACACGAAAAACTTTGTACGCATGGGCACCAGCGACAGCGACGAAACCTTCACCGCGCGCGAACTGGCGGAACCAGCGTTGGCCAGCGTCACCCGCGCGCGCGTGGCGCGTCACGTGGCACCGGCGGAAGGGGCTGATGGTATTCAGCGTGTGTGGGATCAGCTGCGGCGTGATTTAAAAATCGGGCGCGGCGTGAGTGCCGAAAAAGAAATGAAAATAGCGCGGGTGCTAGTGCAAGCGGCTCACCCCGCGGTCATTCAACTGCTGCTCATCAGCGGCACCGAAATTTTTGTTTCCTACGCGCATAACGTTGCCGATCTCATGCAAGTGCGTGACTGGGAGGGCCATGGCGTTAATAGCGGCCTTCAAGCGACCGAGACCACCGGCACGCAGGTATTTATTTCGGCGGGTGGTGACCCTTTTTTCGAAGGGGAGCAAAAAACCTACACCACCGATGGTTTTCCAGCACTGGCACGCATGGTGGTGATTGCGGGGCAAGAATTTGGCCATTTTGCCGATTTAAGGCGGCAAAAACGGTCACATGATAGCCATTTAACATCAAAAATGCGGCAAAATAATGCCGATTTCGTGGTTACGGGGCGTCATTCAGTCGATCCCCATCACAGCCAATTGCGTGCCAACCCCGTCGCCGGTGATGGGCGAAATGCCGATATAAGGCGGGTAAATGAGCTAAAATCGCTCTATTTTAAGGCCGGATTAGCAAATTTATGCAAAACTGAGCGTCATGTGGCGTTTTATCACACTCGCTACCAATTCACCCCGCCATGGATTATTCATCAGTCTTTACGGCTGGTTAGATGGTCATTATTCGTCATCAAATGCCATCGCCTCGGCATCTATTATCCCCTAAAAACCCATCCAAACCATCGATTTGGTGCTGCATTAGAGCTTTTTCTTGCCGATATGGCCTTCAATTTAGCCCCCGAAGCCGAGGTCTACCGCGACCCCGACCCGCTGGTGGAAGAAGCCATTGCCGTCATCGAAGCGGTCGCCCGCGTCCCCCAACAGGTTCATAAATGGGGATATTTGGCAGTTAAATCCGCCTGGCCAAACCTCTATGCATTTTATTATGGCACCATTATTCCAGCGAACGAAACCATCTTCACCGCGCACCGAATAGATAATAAAGTTAATTTATTACAAAGGCTTATTATATTTGTGCGCAGACTTGGGCGCAAGCGTCCGGGCTATTACCCCTGAGACCAAAAAATTATTCAAAAAATCTCTGTTTTCTTGGGTTTTGTCATCAAACCGTCACGTTCCATGGGTAAGATGAAAGCTCAAGGAGACAGTTACCAATGTGGCCACGAAGAAACGCAAACGGACAATGGATGAATGAGGATGGTTCGCCCGCCGAGGCGCCATCGACGTCGCAGCCATTCAGCCTGTTTAACCCAGCCACTTGGCTGAGTGGTTTGCAAAGCGGTGTATCAAATTTCTTCGGTGGTCTTTTTAATTTCGGCAACATCTTCACCATCGGCCTCCTCGCCATTGGTGCTTATTTTCTAGCGAAAAACGATACGGTGAAGGAATGGCTCAACGAAATGATTGAGAAGCTGCCACCAGAATGGCAAGCCATGATCAGCGGCTTCACCAACATGCTTCGGCTGAAAGATGTTGCCCCCGAAGGACTTGACCGTTTTATCGAAGGCCTCACCGCCGAGCAGGCTCGTGAAAAATTACCAAAGCTTCCTGTTGGTGCGATACCAACTGAAATTATGAACATCATCGCCAAAGATCAAACCAACTGGGACCTCTTCCGCAACACCGTAAAAGAGGCCAATGGCGGCACCATTACCGCCAATGCCTTCAGCAAGCCGCACGTGATTACCGCACTGCTCACCCGCTGCGGCCCCATGGTGCGTGACATTATTACGGCAAGCCGTACAAGCACTGGCAATGGTGGCGCCATGGTTCAACAAATTATGAGCAGCGTGCGTGGCCTGATCAATGACCCAACCCAACTTGCCACTATGCTGAATGACACCAATCGCCTTGAAACCATGCGAACCGTGGCTGCCATAAGCCCCATTCCTTTCAGCCCTGAAAGCCTGAGCAATTTTGTACGCACCGTTGGCATGACGGAAGCGGGTCAACCCACCGATGCCTTCCGCACCTTCCTCACCGCCATGGTTACCAACACCTCCGCCACCGGCATGAGCACCGCACTTGTCACCTTCCTCACCTCGCCAGAAGTAGCCGCCAACACAAGTGCTGCCGCTTCGTTTCAAGCGCTCGCCCAGTCGGTTAACCTCAGCACCATTACTGACCCGACTCAGCGCCAACTGGTGCAATTGCTGAAGTATCATGCCGAACCAACCCTGACACTGATCAAAACCTTGGGTCAGGAAAAAGCAGCGCAGCTAATGACGCTGCTAAGCGCACCCGCCCAAACCAATGAACAGCGAGCACAAAGCACGCAAGCCCTCACCGCCTTCGTACTGGCAGAAATTCCCGCATTTAAAACCTTCGCTGATACGCCAGGCCTTATTGAAAGCCTGCCTGCTGGCGACCTGCGCAACGGACTTAGCCAGCTGCACGGCATGAGTGCGCAAGCCGTTGAGGCCGGCAGAACCATGATTGAACGGGGTGTCAACCCAGTAACGCTTGCCAACAGCTTTGTGGCGCATGACGAAAGCGGCGCCCCCTTGCGAAATAACCAAAATGGACCATTATTAACACTGCAGCCCCTGTTAACACCCGAAGGACGCGCCCAAATTCGCACCGCCGGGGTGAAGAATGTTGCCCTGGTGGCCAATGAAAACATGCCGCTGATTACTGAACGTAACTTAAACGCCCTGATTGGCTTCTGCGAAACCATTGGTACCAACCCCAACAATACGCGCGTCAATGGCGCGCGGACAGGCAAAGTAATGGCCGCCATTCAAGATATGATGCTGAACAACAGCAGCGAAAACTTTAAAAACCTGACTGCGCAAGAGCTTGCCGGATTCTTTGGCGACGCAGGCAACAATCGGGCGTTTACCACCCTGCTTAACACATTGCAGGTTCCCGCGGGTACACAGGGCGCTGCTCAAATCAATGCCCTGAAACGCGCATGGGGCGGCGAGTTCAATGGCAAAACCGAGTCTGTTGGGAACGTCCTTGCGACTGCCGATGGTGCTCAATTTGTACTAGATGAATTGAATGGTCGCCATAACAGGACTTGGATGGCAACGGGCCAGAACGGTAGCTTCTTGGGAATGAGTGCCACCGAATGGCAGCGTAGTTGGAATGGGTTGTTTGTAAGTTCAGTGCGCGAAAATAGCGATGCGTTGACCTTACTGGCATCAGCTTTCCCAACACAGACAGCGCGCCAGGCACCGCAGCGCCCCGCGCACTAGCACCTATCGTCGTTTGCATAAATAATGCTACATTCCCGGTCGTCATTCCCCGAATTTTGTCCTTCACAAAATTATAGGGGAATCCAAGCTGGTGCATGGATCGCCCTATAATCGCGAAGAACGATTCGGGCGATGACGGGTGTGCGATTCTCTATTCAAACCACTTCAGGGTACAACAATTTATTGTGCCCTGATTGCGTCTGTGCCTGAGCATATCAACCAAATTTCCAACGATTGGTAATAGGCCAACGACGATCGCGTCCAAAAGCCATGGGTGTAATTTTCACCCCCGGCGCACTTTGTCGGCGCTTATATTCCGCCGCTGCCACCATGCGTGCCACGCGCTCTACCGTGGGTTTATCCATGCCTTCGGCTACCAACTCGGCAATGGAATGCTGGCGTTCCACCAACCCGCGCAAAATCGCATCCAGCACTTCGTAGGGCGGCAGTGAATCTTCGTCACGCTGGTTGGGGCGAAGCTCGGCGGTGGGTGGTTTTTTAATCATCCGCTTGGGAATCACCTCGCCTGCCGCACCGAAGAACCCAAGCTCATCCAGTGTTTCTTTGGTTTGCGTGGCCCGCCATTTCGACAGCTTGGTGACGGTGGTTTTATACACATCTTTCAGCACCGAAAATCCGCCGCACATATCGCCATAAAGCGTGGCATAGCCCACCGACATTTCTGACTTGTTGCCGGTGGTCAGCACCATAGCGCCAAATTTATTACTCACCGCCATCAGCAAAAGCCCACGCAAACGCGCCTGCACATTTTCCTCCGTGGTATCGGCATGGCGGCCTTGAAAAACCGGTGCCAGCGTTTGCCGTGCACAGTCCATCAGCGGCGTAATAGGCACCGTATCCATGCGAATATTCAGCGCAGCGGCAAGCTGCTCGGCATCTTCCACACTATCGTCGCTGGTGAAGGGTGATGGCAGGCGAATGGCGTGCACTTTATCGGACCCCAGCGCATCGGCGGCAATGGCGGCGGTAACACCCGAATCAATGCCGCCGGAAAGCCCCAGCACCACGCCGGGAAATTTATTTTTTGCCACATAATCGCGAAGCCCCAACACTAACGCGCGATAGATGGTTTCCTCGTCCGAGCGCACCTCTACCATGGGGGCGTGGGTGCACACCCATAGAAACCCTCTCCCTGCGGGAGAGGGTCGAGCATCGCGAGGGGTGAGGGCATGGCTGGGCGAGGTGGGCGAAATGCCCTCACCCTCCCCACTTCGTGGGTCCCCTCCCTCTCCCGATGGGAGAGGGTTTTTCTTTTCCCATTTCGTAATGCCAAGCGATTCCGTAAACGCGGGAAGCCGCGCTACGTCTTGGCCTGCGGTGCCACGCACATACGACCTTCCATCGAACACCAGCTCGTCTTGTCCACCCACCAAATTCAAATACACCACGGGCAAACCCGTTGCCGCCACCGCCGCGTCCACCACTTTTTTACGCTGATTGGCCTTGCCGATGTGGTAGGGCGATGCGTTCTGCACCAGCAGCATTTCGGCCCCTTGCGCCGCGAGCGATTTGGCCGATTCCACATCCCACACTTCTTCGCAAATGAGGATACCGAATTTTATTCCCCGCCAATCAAAAATTTTGGGTTCAGGCCCAGCCTGAAATACGCGTTTTTCATCGAACACGCCATAATTGGGCAGATCATGTTTTTCGCGAATGACCGTAATGGCACCGCCCGAAGCAAGCAGGCTGGCGTTGTAGATTTTGTTTTTCTCGCCTTCCCACAAACTGCCAAATATCAAATCGCATTTCAGGTCTTTGGCGGCGGTGGCAATGAAGCGCGCCGTTTCCATCACTTTTTCGCGAAACGCAGGAATGAGCACCAGATCTTCCGGCGGATAACCGGTGAGTGCCATTTCTGGATAGAGCACCAAATCGGCCCCCTGCGCCGCGGCATCACGCGCGGCCGATATTATGCGTTCGGCATTGCCAGACAGATCGCCCACGGTGGGGTTGATTTGCGCGAGCGCGAGGGTGAAGTTTTGCGTCATCCCTTTGTCATAGCAATCTTGGGCGCGCTGCACTATAGGAATTTCCATGCCCTATGAAGACCCGATAGAAGCCGCGCTTCGCGCATTGACCGACGTGGAATGGCGCAAGCGCAATCACGCGTTTGAGGCGCGGATTAACCACACCCACATGGAAGGCATTCGCGAGGCACTGGCCGACCACCATATTGTGGTGACAGGCGAAATGAGCACCGCACGCAGCGGCCGCTATATTGCCAGTGTCAGCGCCGACCAGACCGCCAATATATTAAAAGCCGTGACCACCACCAAAGCCAAGGTGAAGCCCCATCGTCGTAAGTGGCATTCGTAAAGTAATGCTGTGCGGATGATTCCCGTATCTCTATCCACATTGTCATGCCAGCGAAGGCTGGCATGACAATGGTGAGGGCATGGCAAAACCCATCAGCATCCGTCATCGCCGCGAAGGCGGGGATCCAACTGCTTATAATAACGACGAATACCCCTATGCCCGTTTGCGCAAGGCGGCATAGGTGACAACCACCCCAACGGCCATGCCAAGCAATGCCCACAGCGTGGGGGCAAGCGGGCTGACGGCGGTGGTCGCGGCTTCCGATGCAGCATTCATGCCTGCGGCGCGTGGTGCGGGCACCGATTCCCCCGCATCGGCCCCCACCCCCTGCGCGGCGATATGTTTAGCCCCCGCCATGGTTTTGCTGTTATGCTCAAGCAATGCAAGGCGCGCCGCCAGCGCATCCTGTTCTTTCTTTAACAGCTGCACACTGGCAACCAGTGGCGCTATCAACCCATCGTAATTCAACCCCAGACGATCTTTTTTTGTTTCTTTCCCCGTCACCAGATTGGGCAGCACCTCACGCACATCCTGAGCAATAAAACCAAATTGCTTCGGCTTTGAAGCCTCACCGTCTTTGTAATAATAGCTGATGGGTTTCAGCTTCATGATGGCATTCAACATCGCATCGGCGGCCAGCGGCTGAATGTCGCGCTTATAACGCCTGTCCGATCGTGTTAAATAATTACTAAAATAGGTGCTGGCTCCAACAATATCCCATGTGGCAAGCCCTCCGCCCCAGTTAGCTGGCCAATCATTATAAATAGTACCACCATCAGCAGCTGTGATTATTGC
>CANEUT010000047.1 GCA_947441895.1 Rickettsiales bacterium
AAGAAAAAAGACCGTGCTTGATATGGTACCTATGATCTTTTGTCATTGCGAGGAGCGCAGCGACGTGGCAATCCATCTTTTTGTGGATGTGGCCAAGATGGATTGCTTCGCTATGCGCTCGCAATGACGAATGTTAAGAGCTTACCCAAGGTGCGTGGCAACTATCGCCTCAACGCGCCGCTTGCGGGCACCAACTGGTTTGGTGTGGGCGGTGCGGCCGAGGTGCTTTTCAAGCCCGAGGATGCGGCAGATCTCGCGCATTTCATTAAACATAAGCCGAGCGATTTGCCACTCACCGTCATCGGTGTTGGTTCAAATTTAATCGTGCGTGATGGCGGGCTGGATGGCGTGGTGATTCGTCTTGGCCGTGGCTTCACCGATGTGTCGCTGGGTGGTGACTTGGTGAGCGCTGGCGCGGCGCTGCTTGATTTGCATCTTGCTCAATGGTCGGCCACGCAAGGGCGGGCAGGGCTGGAGTTTTTCTCAGGCATTCCGGGCACCATTGGCGGTGCACTGGCCATGAATGCCGGTGCCTATGCGCGCGAAACGAACGATGTTTTGCTGCGCGCCGAAGCGGTGACGCCAGAGGGCGAGATAGTCACTCTGTCGCGTGATGACATGAACTATAGCTATCGCCATTATGGTGGCCCCAAGGACCTTATTTTTACGCGGGGCTGGTTTAGCACCACCGCTGATGATGCAGCGGCGATTGAGTCGCGCATCGCGGAAATTCAGCAAAAACGCGCCAGCACCCAACCCATTCGTGAACGCACGGGCGGCAGCACGTTTAAAAACCCCGAAGGCCATAAAGCATGGGAGCTGATTGATGCGGCGGGTTGCCGTGGGCTTACCATCGGCGGCGCGCAGATGAGTGAATTGCACTGCAACTTTATGATTAACACCGGCAACGCCACCGCCGCCGACCTTGAGGCGCTGGGCGAAGATGTGCGCGCGCGGGTCCTGAAGCATTCTGGCATCACGTTGGAATGGGAAATCAAGCGCGTGGGCAAGAAGGATTGATGCGCATGATTGATGCATCACCCATTGTTCTTAGGCCATCTTGGTTAGTACGTTTTTTTGCAAGATTTTTTGTGGTGACCCCCTCTCTTATTTG
The DNA here is from genome assembly GCA_947441895.1 of Rickettsiales bacterium. GTDB lineage: Bacteria > Pseudomonadota > Alphaproteobacteria > Rickettsiales > UBA3002 > QFOX01. Next base: position 1,115 of record CANEUT010000047.1, read on the forward strand.
GTTTCTCTGGATTGTTAGGCATATCATCACGCAACCTGAAATAATTTTGAGTGCCTCTCTCGAAGATTTCGGGATGGTCTTGTTTCTACTTTTTATGCTTGCGTCAGGTCTGATTATGGCAACGACACGGGTCATTCTGATGGGAGACATAATAGAAAAGAGAACCATTTTTGGCAGAAAACGACTTCAACTGTCTGAAATCGACTGCCGCTGTCACTATAATGCTGGTTATGTTGCCATGGTAAATCTGTATGCCAAGAATACACGTAAGCGTATATTCTTCCCAGATATGCGTGTGCCTGTAGGTGAGTTTAGACCAGATGATTGGGATAAAATTCTTGGGTTTATTGAGTCTGTGCCGGTAAGTGATCACTGTGCAGTGTGGCGCGGAATAATCTAATGCCGAGCGATAAAATCCCTCTCCCGCCAGAGATAGGGTTAACTATTGCATCGCCCACCCCCATCCGCTACTATTATTCCAACAAAAAAATCCAAAACATCGGCAACAAGTTCACGAATGACGCTCTCAGAGGGATCGCGCATGCATGTTGCTGTGTTAAAAGGTGGCTGGTCGGCCGAACGCGAAGTGTCGCTGAATAGCGGCGCGGCGGTGGAAGAGGCGCTAAGCGCCCTTGGACATAAGGTGACGGCGATTGATGTTGGCCCCAACGTGGTGGAAGATTTAAAAAATGCCGCGCCCGACGTGGCATTCAACGCGCTGCATGGCCGCTTCGGTGAAGATGGCTGCATGCAGGGCATTCTGGAACTGCTGAAAATTCCCTATACCCATTCGGGCGTGCTGGCTTCGGCCGTGGCGATGGATAAGCCCATGGCCAAAGTGGTGTTTGCGGCGGCGGGCATTCGCTGCGCGCAAGGCAAAGTGGTGCATAAAGACGAGCTGATGGGCCGTGACCCCATGCCACGCCCTTATGTGGTGAAGCCTGCCAACGAAGGTTCCAGCGTGGGCGTGAAGCTGGTATTCGAGAATGATAATTTCTTTTTCACCAAAGAGAATTGGCCGTATGGCGAAACCGTGCTGGTGGAAAAATATATCGCCGGTCGTGAGTTGACAGTGGCGGTGCTGGATGATGTGGCGCTGGGTGTGACGGAAATTACCACGCAGTCGGGTTTTTATGACTATGACAATAAATATACCGCCGGCGGCAGCACGCATCTTTGCCCTGCACCACTGCCGACAGATAAGTATGACGAGGTGATGGAGCTGGCCGTGCGCGCGCACAAGGCGCTGGGTTGCCGCAGCCTTTCGCGGTCAGATTTTCGCTATGACGAGCAGGGTGATGGGCAATTTTATATTCTGGAAACCAACACCCAGCCGGGCATGACGCGGCTTTCGCTTTCGCCAGAACTGGCCGCCTATGCCGGTATCTCGTTTAACGAGCTGGTGGCGCGTTTAATTGCTTCTGCACGGTTGGATGGATGAGTCGTCGCGCACAGGTTAAAGTGAAATCATCGCCGGTGACACGTGTGCAGGCGGCGGCGGAATTCGGCCGCAAAAAAGCGAAGCAGCGCCGCAGCCTTTGGCGTAAACGCGCCTTGTTGGTAGGGGGAGCCGCAGCGGTTGCCTACCTGTGTGTGGGGGGCTGGTGGCTTGCACATACGGGCAAATTGGCGAAGGCTGAACTAGCGGCGAACAATGCTTTTTGGCAGTGGACGGCGGATGTTGGATTCAAGCTCGATCAGGTGACGGTGGAAGGCCGCAGCCATGCCGATGCAAAAATGGTAAAAGAGGCGCTCAATATGAAGCAGGGGCAGCCTATTTTGGCCATGGATTTGGTAGCCATGAAGCGCAAGCTTGAGCTGATTCCGGAAGTAAAAACGGTTGCCGTAACGCGCAGCCTGCCCAACCAGTTGGTGGTTACGTTAACCGAGCGTGTGCCCGCGGCGTTTTGGCAGCATCGTGGGGTGCAGCAATTGGTGGATGCGGAAGGTATGGTGCTTGCGCAGGAAAAATATAAAAACCATCTGGCGCTGCCGGTAGTGGTGGGTGATGATGCACCCAAACATGTAGCCGAACTGTTGGCGTTGCTTGATAGTGCGCCCAACATTAAGCCCGAAGTGGTGGCCGCGGTGCGCGTGGGTGATCGTCGCTGGAATTTAAAACTGAAGCGCGACATTGTGGTGATGCTGCCAGAGGAGTCACCCGTAGCGGCGTGGAAGCGGTTTGATGTGCTGGTGACGCGTGACGCCTTGCTCAGCAAAGCCATTCGCAGTGTGGATATGCGCATGGAAGACCGCGTGTTTATTATGCCCAGCGAAACCAAACAAAATTCTATTACCCTAACGAATGCGAGAGAGACGTAAGATGCGTGAACGAACCCAAAATCGCCACGGCCATATTGCCGTTTTAGATATTGGAACGATGAAAATCGTCTGCCTGATTGCGACCATTGCGGAAGATGGCACTTTTGCGGTGACGGGCGTTGGTCATCAGCTTGCCAAGGGCATTAAATCGGGTGTGATTAATGATATTGTGGAGGCGGGCACATCGATCACCGCCGCGGTGCATGCGGCCGAGCAAATGGCGGGCGTGACGGTGGAAGAGATTTATGTGAGCGTGAATGGGGTGAATTTGAAGTCGCGCCATGTGTCGGTGGAGCTTGATGTGCTGGCCGACGGGGTGAGTGATCAGGACATTGCCGATATTATTCACGAAGGCTGCGCCAGTTTGCAGGGCGATGATGCTTCCGTGTTGCATTGCTTTCCGGCGCATTACACGCTGGATGGCGCACGCCATTTGCGCGACCCCCGCGGCATGATTGGCAAAAAGCTGGGCGCCGATTTGCAAATCATTACTGCCCGCGAACAATATTTAAAAAACCTGGTGCAATGCATGGGCCGGGCGCATTTGAATGTGGCGGATTATATTTTGGCTGGCCACGCCAGCGCGCTTGCCTCGCTCGAGAAAGATGAGATGGATTTGGGTGTCACCCATATTGATATGGGTGGCGGCGTGACCAGTTTTTCCGTGTTTGTGGGTGGTCGAAATATTTATTCTGATTCCATTCCCGTGGGTGGCAACCATGTGACGAGTGATATTGCGCAAGGGCTTTCCACCAGCCTGCACCACGCCGAACGGCTAAAAACATTGCATGGCAGCGCCATTAATTCGGTGAAAGATTCCGAAGTGATGATTGACGTGCCGCAACTGGGTGAACGCGAAGACGAAGATGAGCCAACCACCATGCCACGCGCTATGTTGGTGGGGGTTATTCGTCCGCGCATGGAAGAAATTTTTGAGATGATTCGTGATAAGTTGGAAGCCAGTGGGGCCGATAAAATGGCGGGCCGTCGGTGTGTGATTACGGGTGGCGCCAGCCAAATGCTGGGGGTCAATGAAATGGCGGCGCGCATGTTGGGCAAGCAGGTGCGCAAAGGTAAACCAGCCCACATTGCGGGCCTGGCGGAAGCGATTTCCGGTCCGGCTTTTTCCACTGTGATTGGCATGTTGCACTATGTGCGTCACCGCCCGTGGGAGGAAGAGATTCTAAATGCGGCCAGTCAACGCAGGGGATGGTTGCCCGAGCGGATGGTGAATTGGTTCAGGGAGAATTTTTAGTTATTGATTGCGCCCGGCTCGGTTTCCTAACCTCGCCATGGCGCGTGCTTCGCAGCTCATGGCTGGCTCGGCCTTCTGGCCTCGCGATAATCTGTTGTTCGCTTCGGCTTTGTAGTTTGGAATTTGAGGGAACTTTATTTCTTCCACCGTTTGCAAAACTACTCACAAAAAAATGAACTAAGTGCTTTACAAGCAACACACCGCTACCTATAGTGTCCAGCAATAGCGGTCACCGCAAAAACAGCTCTGGCAAGTGCATTTTATTCTAGCAATTGCGTCGGCCCCATGGGCCGACTTAACGGAGGCATTATGACCATCAACCTTCACCTTCCATCGCATATCGATACGCTGCGCCCCAAAATTACTGTGGTGGGTGTGGGTGGTGCCGGTGGTAATGCCGTCAACAACATGATTGCGGCGAATTTAGAAGGTGTCGATTTTGTGATCGCCAACACCGATGCGCAAGCGCTCGACGCCGCGCAGACCGATCGGGTGATTCAGCTGGGCGTGAATGTGACGCGTGGCCTTGGCGCTGGTGCAAAACCACAAGTGGGCTTGGCCGCTGCTGAAGAAGCGATGGACGAAATTTCCGATTATATTCATGGCAGCAACATGGTATTCATCACCGCGGGCATGGGTGGTGGCACCGGCACCGGTGCCGCACCGGTGATTGCGCGTTTGGCCAAAGAACAAGGCATGTTGACGGTGGGTGTAGTCACCAAGCCCTTCCAGTTTGAAGGGGCGCACCGCATGCGCATTGCTGAATCGGGCATTGCTGAATTGCAGAAATATGTAGATACGCTGATTGTGGTGCCAAACCAAAATCTCTTCCGCATTGCGAATGAAAAAACCACCTTTGCCGAAGCTTTCCGCTTGGCTGATGAAGTGCTGCATTCGGGCGTGCGCGGCGTGACCGATTTGATTGTGAAGCCCGGTTTGGTGAACCTCGATTTCGCCGATATTCGTGCGGTGATGAGCGAAATGGGCAAAGCCATGATGGGCACCGGTGAAGCCACCGGCGACCAGCGTGCGCTGCAAGCTTCGGAAGCGGCGATCAGCAATCCGCTGCTCGATGACGTGTCGCTGAAAGGTGCGCGCGCCGTGCTGGTGAACATTACTGGCGGCCAGGATATGTCGCTGTTTGAGGTGGATGAAGCCGTGAATCGCATTCGCGACGAAGTCGACCCCGATGCGAATATTATTTTTGGTTCTACCTTCTCCGATGCGCTGGAAGGCAAAATGCGCGTGTCAGTAGTGGCCACCGGTATCGATAGCGGTGAGCTGCGTGCCAACCAACCACAGGAAAATTATTCGCTGGCCGTGCAATCGGCCCGCAAACCTTTCACCGGAGCCACGCAGGCACCACGTAAAGACCAAACCGTTGCGGCAGCGCCCGCCACTTCGCGTGAGCGTAGCCCGGCTGAAATTGTTCGCCAAGCAGGCACCACCACGGTAGCAGAAGCCGCGCGTCAGGCGTCGGTTGTTCCAGCAGCACGTGCGGCAGCCCGCCCCTCGCAGACTGCCTCGCAGCCAGTGATTCGCATTGTGGATGAAGCGGTGCGCACCGATGCAGAACAGCAAAAAGCATGGGAGCTGCAAGAGCAAATGGCCGCCGCCGCTGCCCTTGCCCAAGCCGCGCAGATGGATCAGGCCATGCGCTTGGCGGCGCAAGGCAACCGCGCCACGGCTTCAGAATCAGCGGATGCCGGACCATTATTTGTCAGCCCACGTGCCGAAGTTCCCGAGCAGCGCACGCTGTTCACCGCGCAAGCACCCGAGTTTGAAGAAGCGGCTGAGGAAGAAGTGGCCAGTGGCAAAAGTCTGTTTAACCGCATTGCCAATTCATTCGCCGGTTCAAACCGCACCCCAGCAGCACCCAACCCACGTGCCACGGCTCAAGCCAGCATGGCGGTTGAGCGTAAAGCCGAGGTGCGCGAAACGGTTCCGGCAACCGGTGAAGAGGAAGAGTTTTACGATATTCCGGCTTTTCTGCGTCGCCAAGCGAACTAGAGCATTTTCATTTCGGTGATTGCCGTCGCTCTTCATCGGTCTCGCCGTGCTCATGTATTACGTATACACTCCGCGCGGCTCGCCTCGAACAGCTTGGCACTCCCCAAAAGCAAAACGCTCTAGGTTTTTAGGATGGGCGCTAAGCTCCTAGCATCTTGCTTATTTTGACGCGAACCCTGCACCTCTCGTGGCTTGATAAATGTACCCTGCAGGCATTTCTTGGGATAAATTGTAAGCTGCTCATTTGCCTTTATTTTCCCCTGTAACATATGGTTACAAACCGTGCATTGTTTCACGCGGGAATGCGTTTAGATTCACCTTAAGAAAACAAAAATAACAGGTGTATCTCCATGGAAACCACGCGCGAAAACCAACACAACGACCAATCATTTTTTCAGCACACCGTGGCGGCAGAGGTAAGCTGTGTGGGCGTTTCGCTGCATGGCGGTGACATGGTGAACATGCTGATTCGTCCGGCACCCGCGCATACGGGCATTGTGTTTGTCCGTAAAGATATGGATGGCCCGCACACCGCGGTAGCCGCCACTTATGATGCCGTGACGGAAACTACGCTGGGCACCACCATTGCCAATGTTCACGGCGTTAGCGTTTCCACCATCGAACATGTGATGGCGGCGCTGTGGGGCGCTGGCATTGACAATGCACGCATTGAACTGGATGCCCCAGAAGTGCCCATTATGGATGGTTCGAGCGAGCCGTTTGTGTTTTTGCTGGAATGTGCTGGCCGTGTTCAACAGCGCGCCACCCGCCGCGTGGTGGAAGTGTTGCGTGAAGTGACAGTGGAAGAGGGCGCATCACGTGCGACCATTGCGCCGAATGATGGGTTTGTGCTGGAGGTAGAAATTGCCTTTAAGCACCCGCTTATTTCCACACAAAAAGCCCGCTATGATTTTTCAGATACTACGTTTAAACAAGCGCTGTCGCGCGCCCGCACCTTTGGCTTTGCACAGGATGTAGAGAAAATGCGTAGCATGGGATTGGCCCTTGGTGGGTCGCTGCATAACGCCATTGTTATTGGCGAAGATGAAATTCTGAATGAAGGCGGCTTGCGTTACGCCGATGAGTTTGTGCGTCACAAAGCGCTGGATTGCGTGGGTGATTATTTCCTCGCCGGAGCCATGATTAAGGGCCTCATCACCACCCATCGTCCGGGCCATGGCATTAACAATAAATTGCTGCGTGCGTTATTTGCTGACCCCGCAAACTATCGCATTGTGGGCGATGATGAAGCCGATGTGCCCATGCATGTGGAACGCGCGGAACATGCACAAGCCGCCATGTCGGCGTAAAATTCAATGCTGATTGGCTGCAAATATAGTCATTTCACTTTAAAATTTCCGCTTGCTGCAAATGATTGTTTTTTGCGCTTCCGCTCCGCATGTACTAAAATGTACATTTGCGGTGCGGTTCTCAAAAGCCAATCATTTTCGCTAACCGGAAATTTTAAATTAAAACGACTATCGTGATTTTTCTGACTTCCGATGCTCACGTACCAACAACGTACGCTGCGCTTCGGCTTCAGAAAAATCACTATTTTCGCTCAATCATCTCTTGAATTAAGTTCCTACGGAGCCAACAAAACTACTTATTACACTGACCAAACGGAACGGTTGATCCGGGAATTTTGGTCATGTGATAGCCGGTGTGGGTAAAGCCGTTGCGGAAGTAAAAACGCTGCGCCAGAAAATAGCTCACATAGGTATCCAGCACCATCAGCTCACATTTTTCAGCGATTGCCCGCTTCTCCAGCCATGCCAGCAGCTTCTGGCCAATGCCGCTGCTGCGCCAATGTTCGTGCACCACAAAATTATCAATATCGAGCTGTTTGCCGCACCAAAAACGAGTGCGCAGCCAAAAACCGCTGATGCCCACCATGTCATCACCGGCAAAGGCAGCCACCACCCCATAGCCCTGAGGCAACATGTCTTTCAGGCGGGCTGTGAAAAGTCGCTTGGTCATGCTGGGGTTCAGATGCTGGATGAGCGGTAATATGGACGGAATCTCAGCCGCGCTCAGCTCGCGCAGCGCGATGCGGGGTTTTGAAGAAGCTGTGGATTTCTTTGTCATGAATGTGCCTATAGCGCGGGTAGTGATTGCGTGCAAGCGCAGCCCTGCTATAAAGAGCCATATGTATTCTCGCCCAACGTTTTCACGTGCTTTTTTGATGGCCGGTGTTGCAACCGCAATGCTGGCATTGACCGGTTGCGGTGGCGATGAAGCCGACGCTGTATCTGATAAAAACGAAACCATTGATGTGCTTTATGATAAGGCCTTGGCCAGTTATAAACGCAAAGTCTTCAAAGATGCGATTGAGCAATTTGAAGAAGTAGAGCGCCAGCACCCCTATTCGGAATGGGCGGCGCATGCACAAATTATGGCGGCCTATTCGGGCTATCGTGGTGGCCAGTTCGACGATGCCATTAGCATTCTGGACCGTTTTGTAAAATTACACCCCACCCATTCCAGCACGCCCTATGCGTATTATTTAACCGCATTGTGCTACTACACGCAAATTTCAGATGTGGGCCGTGATCAGAAAATGACGGAAGATGCGCGCACCGCGCTGAAAGATGTCATCAACCGCTATCCAGATTCGCACTACGCGAAAGACGCGCAGCTGAAGCTTGATCTGACCGAGGATCACCTGGCCGGAAAAGAGATGGAAGTGGGCCGTTATTATCAACGCCACCAAGATTATCCGGCGGCCATTAACCGTTTCAAATTTGTGGTCGATAAATTCCAAACCACTGGCCATGCCGCAGAAGCGCTGCACCGCCTGGTGGAAACCTATCTGCGTTTGGGCGTGGTGGATGAAGCCAAGAAATACGCTGCCGTTTTGGGCTATAACTATGCGGGATCGGACTGGTATAAATTCAGCTACGAAATGATGCAGGGTAATTTAAGCCCCGAGGAAAAGAAAAGCACGTTCGATCAATATTTAAAATTGTAGTCACATG
>CANEUT010000048.1 GCA_947441895.1 Rickettsiales bacterium
CTTTCCAACCGCTACATCACCGATCGGTTTTTGCCCGATAAGGCCATTGATTTGATCGATGAAGCGGGCAGTCGCCTGCGCATGCAGGTGGATTCCAAACCTGAAGCGCTGGATGAAATGGATCGCAAATTGGTGCAGCGGCGCATTGAGCGTGAGGCGCTGAAAAAAGAGAATGACAAGGCCTCGCGTGATCGCTTGAGCAAACTGGAAGATGAGATCTCAGAGTTCGAGGTTGAGTCAGCAAAACTGACCAAACAATGGCAGGCCGATAAGGCGCGACTAAGCAGTGCCCGTGGCGTGAAAGAGAAGTTGGAAGCCGCACGGCTGGAGCTGGAAACCGTGCAGCGCAAAGGTGATTATGCCCGCGCAGGGGAACTTACCTATAGCGTGATTCCGGAACTGGAAAAGCAGCTTGCCGCATCGGAATCGGCGCAGGCGAATGGCTCCGGCGAAACGGTGCGCGAGGGCGATATTGCCGCGATTGTTAGCCGGTGGACCGGTGTGCCGGTGGAGAAAATGCTCTCAGGCGAGCGTGAGAAACTGCTGGCCATGGAAGAGGCGATTGGTGCCCGCGTCATTGGTCAGGAAGATGCGGTGAAGGCGGTTTCTTCCGCCGTGCGCAGGGCAAGGGCCGGATTGAAAGATCCAAACCGACCCATTGGTTCATTCCTGTTTTTGGGCCCCACGGGTGTGGGCAAAACCGAGCTGACCAAGGCCATTGCCAACTTCATGTTCGATGATGACACCGCCATGATTCGTATGGATATGAGCGAATATATGGAGAAACATTCGGTGGCGCGCCTCATTGGTGCCCCTCCGGGCTATGTGGGCTATGATCAGGGTGGGGCGCTGACGGAAGCGGTGCGCCGCCGGCCTTATCAGGTGATTTTGTTTGATGAGGTGGAGAAGGCCCACCCCGATGTGTTCAATATTTTGCTGCAGGTGTTAGATGACGGGCGACTGACCGATGGCCAGGGCCGCACGGTCGATTTCCGCAATACCATCATCATTCTCACCAGTAATTTGGGCTCGCAATATCTGGTCGATTTGCCCGATGGTAAATCGGTCGATACCGTGCGCGAACAGGTGATGGGCGAGGTGCGGGCGAATTTCCGTCCGGAATTCCTCAACCGGCTCGATGAGATTATCCTTTTCCACCGTTTAGGCCGCGAGCAGATGGGGGCTATTGTCGATATTCAAATCAAGCATCTGGAGCGCTTGTTGAAAGACCGCGAGGTGACATTATCGCTCGATGCTTCAGCCCGCGAGTGGCTTGCCGATAAAGGCTATGACCCGATTTATGGTGCGCGTCCACTGAAGCGGGTGATTCAAAAACAGGTGCAAGATCGCTTGGCCACCATGATTTTAGAAGGTGCCATTGCTGATGGTTCGCATGTCACCATCACCGGCCATGATTTAGGGCTGCATATTAACAGCAAAGCTGCCTAACATAAGAAAAGCCCCTGAAATTCCGAGGCTTTTTCATTTTAACATTAAGCGTTGCCTAGAAGCGGTAAGCCACACCAACAGCGACTTGGGGCGACCAAAGCTCGGTCTTCACACTGCCGTTGTTGGGCAGATCGCCATCAATTTTGGTGTAGCTGAATTTACCTTCACCAAAAGCCGACCATTTATCGGTGAATTTATATTCGGCACCGGCCAGCACTTGCGCTGCAAACCCACCAATCTGATATTCTTTGGTGGTTTGTGTTGGGGCCGCCTTCAGCGATACTTCGACCGACGGAACAGAAATACCTGGACCACCGCCTACATAGAAGCCCCATGGGCTGGTTTTGTTCTGGAAGCGGTACATGGCGTTCACGGTGTAGATGTTGATACCATCGGTGAATTCCAGGTGGCTATAGGTCGGGTCGGTAGCAAAGTTGAGATCGGCATAGGCTTTGGCGTGGGTATAATCGAGCGCGATGCCCCAAGGCGACTGACGATCGAACCAATAGGTGCCACGAACACCCCAGTATGGAGGCATGCTGAGTGATTTACCATCCCAGCTGACGGTGCGCGAATCATTGACCGCGCCTTGGCGTGTTTTCACTTTGCTGTCGAGGTTGCTGTTGGCGCCGCCATAGGCTTGCAGCTGAAATTCGGCATGGGCTGGCGTTGCCAAAGCAAGTGCAACGGCGGTAGTGGTAAGCAAGTTGGCGATTTGGGCAGGAATGCGCATAGGGGACTCTCTTAAAAATAATCATCGAATGAAGACTAAAATGTCTCTTAGCGTAAATTTACCGTTGTTCAAGAAAATTACTGCAATGCAATAGATTTTTAGAAGAACAGGTAGAGGATTGTTGTCAGGTTACCCAGCATGATGGGGGCGGCGGTTTAGTGCGCCATAAAGAAACTTCACCGCCTCATGGTAGGCATGTGTCTTCATAAGGTCGAGATGGCCGACATGGGCATAGCGGCGGAAGGTTTTTGGCTCGCCAGCGGCGGCGAAGAGCGCCTCCCCATGGTGGATGGGAACAATAAAATCATCCTCCCCATGCATGATAAAAAGGGGGGTGTTGATGTGCGCAATGACACTGCGTGAGAGAAATTGGTCGCGCATTAGCAGGTGAACGGGAATAAAGGGAAGAATCTCAGCGATGAGGTCGGATGTTGCGGTAAACGGTGCCTCAAGCACCACAGCGTTGGCAGTTCGGCTGGCGGCTAGTTGCACGGCCACTCCTGAGCCGAGTGAATAACCCCAAAGCACGATGGGGCTATGCGGCCGTGTGCTTTGCATATGGTCGAACAGGCGCTGGGCATTAGCAACCAGTTTATGCTGATTTACCTGGCCTGTGGTGCCTGGGTAACCTGGATATTCGATGGCCACTACGTGAAATCCCTGATCGGCAATAAACGCCATGGCTTGAGCAAACATATAAAGCCCCCCGCCATTGCCGTGGAAGTAAAGCAGGGTGGGAGCGTTATGATTGGGGGTGCTTTCCCAATAAACAATCGGCTCACCCGTGGGATTGGGCAGTTCGTGGCGGGTAAAGTTCTTGAGGCCAATTTCTTGCGGAGTGCTTGGGCCTGGGCGAGGTTGATAGAGAATGCTGCGTTCTTGAATCACCAGCATTGTGCAGATGATGAGGTAGATAGCGACAACCCCAAACGCGATACGTATCATTCGACGGCGTCGTTTGGGCGAGTTGGAACGTGCTAACACTAGCGGCTAGCCAGCTTTTTGTTGGCGGAGGGTGTGGTAACGGGGGACTCACCGCCCAGTGCGGCGAGTTCAGCGCTGACCGTTTTCTTTGTCGCCATAAAACTGGCAAGCTGTTTACCCGTAAGGCCACTGGCCATGTTGAATTGTTTGGCCACGGGGTTCACTTGTTGATCGTTCTGGCGCACTTCATAATGCAGATGGGGGCCGGTGGCGGCGCCCGTCATGCCCACATAGGCAATCACCTGACCCTGTTTCACACGCCCGCCCACTTTAATATCGGCAAAGCGGCTAATGTGGCCATAGGCGGTTTCGTAAGTATTATTGTGACGAAGCACTACAAAATTACCATAGCCAGTTTTCCAGCCTTTGAATTCCACCGTGCCATCACCCGCAGCCATAATAGGGGTGCCAGTGGCGGCGCCAAAATCAACCCCGCGATGCATTTTGGTATAGCCCATGATGGGGTGGGTGCGCATACCAAAGCCCGACGTAATGTGCACTGCTGAAACCGGTGTGCGCAGCAGCGATTTTTTGATGCTATTACCCTTGGCGTCATACCATGCAAAATCATTTGATCCGTCTTTAAAGCGGAAAATTTCTTTCTTTTTGCCGCGCAGGGTAAGGGCGGCATAGCGCACGGCACCGGTTGCACCCACGCGGCCATCGGCCGTGGTTTGACGATCCATCAGCACTTCCACCTTATCGCCCGGGTGAATGTCGCGCTGAAAATCAACGTCATAGCTAAATGCTTTCACCACATCATTCATCACGCTCATGGGAATATTACCATCGGCACCGGCTTGCAGCAGGCTGGTTTTTACCACACCCACGGCACGGTGCGCCTTGTTCGACAAGGCTTCTTTGGTGGCGGCCACATTGAACTTGCCGTCATTCAGCCGTTCCAGCTCCACGGTCGAGAAGTTTGGCAGCTTCATGGCCAGTTCTTTGACGGCGGCTTTATCACCCAGCGATTCGTGGCGGGCGAGGGTAACAGAAATTTGCTGCCCAGCCTTCAGTTTTTGAGGGTTCATGGCGGGCTTTAGCGCTGAAATAACACGGTGCGCTTCGGTCTCAGGCACATGATTGGCAATGAGCATACCGAGCAACGTTTGGCCTTTACCCAGTTGCAATGCCAACGTGCGTGGATAGGTAATGGGTTCCGGCGCGGGTTTAACTTCGGCCACCACGGCAGGCGCCGTTGCTTCTGTGGCAGCGGGATTAGAACTAGTTGTTTTATTTTCAGCCACTTGCGTTTCCGCGTGGCGTGCCATCACCAGCTTATATTCCGGCACAATAACGGCGCTGAACAGAAAATTCATGAAGAATGACATGCCCACGCCAAACACCGAACCCACCACAAACCAGTTCATGCGCAAACGGCTGAGGCGTTTGATGCTGACAGGGCGGGAGCCTGAGGCTGGCTCAGCAGAAGGGATGGGGGATATCACAAATGGCCTTATGATGGGTCTGCGCATGGGTGCTCTAGCTAGGGTGAAGCGAGATCTAGCAATAGTAAATTTCTGTTAACGTAGCGGTCTTCGCCACAATTGCAATCGGTTTGGGCAGATGGCGGCCGTTTTTTGCCAAAACCAGCCTCAATAGGTTGTGAGTGCAACAGGTTTGACACTAAATGTTGCAAAACGATCATTCAGTGTGGTATGAATGGCACGCGTTTTTGCTAAAGCTGGACAACAAAATCGACCCACTTGATGGTTGGCGGCAAAAGCAATTTTCTGGTGGGGATAAAAAACCTGTAAATTGTTGCTTGACGCGAAACAAAAAACCTTTATAAAGCGCGCTCCCAACGCTTCGGCAGTTGCAATAATAATACTCGGCAAAACCATAAAAAACCAAGTATTTCTGTGCTTTCGAGGCGGGATGGTTTGACGTCGTTTGGCAGTTCGCTGCGACACAGACTAAAAGCGCTACGCCGCTTGGCAGCCTATCGCTGCGGCGCAAGCTTAATACTAACCGCTATCGCGGCATCGGTGCAGTGACCGGTACAACCGCGGATAAGGAAGAGGAAATACTCATGCCAACCATTAATCAGTTGGTTCGTAAGGGACGTTCGCCGCAAAAAGCACGTGATAAGGTGCCTGCGATGGAAGCGTGCCCACAAAAACGCGGTGTTTGCACCCGCGTTTATACGACAACCCCCAAAAAACCAAACTCAGCACTTCGTAAAGTGGCGAAAATTCGCCTGACGAATGGCTTTGAAGTCATCGGCTACATTCCCGGTGAAGGCCACAACCTGCAAGAGCACTCGGTAGTTCTCATTCGCGGCGGCCGTGTAAAAGATTTGCCAGGTGTTCGCTACCACATCATTCGCGGTACGCTCGATACTCAGGGTATTGCTAAACGTCGCCAGCGCCGTTCGTCGTATGGCGCTAAACGTCCGAAATAGGGAGTTAATCAATGTCACGTCGTCACGCCGCCAAAGAACGCGAAACGCTGCCGGATCCAAAATTCCACAGCCATGTTGTTGGTAAATTCATGAACACCCTTATGTATGATGGCCGCAAAGCCGCTGCTGAGGAAATTATTTACGGTGCATTCGATATCGTTGCTCAGAAAACCGGCAAAGATCCGCTGGTTGTTTTCAGCGAAGCCCTCGATAACGTAAAGCCAACCGTTGAAGTGCGTTCGCGCCGTGTGGGTGGTGCAACCTATCAGGTGCCTACCGAAGTGCGTAGCAAGCGTCAGCAGGCGCTCGCCATTCGTTGGTTGATTACGGCGCTGCGTAACCGTGGTGAGAAAACTACCCGTCAGCGTTTGGCTGGTGAGTTGCTCGATGCATCAGCTGGTCGTGGTAACGCCGTTAAAAAGCGTGAAGATACCCACCGCATGGCCGAAGCCAACAAAGCATTCAGCCACTACCGCTGGTAGTTATTCGTTCGTTAAAAAAGATACAGGGAATCAGAGAAGTTTATGCCACGTTCAACACAGTTAGATCACTACCGCAACATTGGTATTTGCGCGCACATCGATGCGGGTAAAACCACGACTACGGAACGGATTCTGTATTATACCGGTAAATCGCACAAAATTGGCGAAGTGCACGAAGGTGCTGCCACCATGGACTGGATGGAGCAAGAACAAGAGCGCGGCATTACCATTACGTCGGCTGCGACCACCTGCTTCTGGACCGGCGCGAACGATGAACAATACCGCATTAACATCATCGATACACCTGGCCACGTAGACTTCACCATTGAAGTAGAGCGCTCGATGCGCGTACTCGATGGCGCGGTGACCGTGTTCGATTCGGTTGCTGGTGTTGAGCCGCAGTCGGAAACCGTATGGCGTCAGGCCGATAAATACGGCGTACCACGTATCTGCTTTGTGAACAAAATGGACCGCGTTGGCGCTGATTTCTATCGCTGCGTCGATATGATAATCGACCGTCTGGGTGCGGTGCCGCTGGTGATTCAATTGCCAATCGGTGGCGAAGAGCATTTTCAGGGTGTGATCGATCTGGTAAAAATGAAAGCCATCGTGTGGGGTGGTGAAGAGCTGGGCGCGAAGTTCTCGGAAGAGGAGATTCCTGCAGAATACGCTGCCAAAGCCAAAGAATACCGCGAGAAGCTGGTGGAAACCGCCGTTGAGCAGGATGATAAATTGCTGCAGGCCTACCTTGATGGTAACGAGCCTTCGGTCGACGATCTCAAAAAATGTATCCGTAAGGGCACCGTGAAATTTGCCTTCGTGCCCATTCTCTGTGGCTCGGCTTTCAAAAACAAAGGCGTTCAGCCGTTGCTTGATGCCGTGGTTGACTATCTGCCAACCCCGCTTGATCGTGGTGCAATGGACGGGATCGACCCTGATGCCAAAGACCCAGAAAACAATATCATCAAGCGCAAGCCCGATGATTCCGAGCCGCTTTCCATGCTCGCTTTCAAAATCATGGACGATCCGTTCGTTGGTTCCATCACCTTCTGCCGCATTTATTCGGGCAAGGTTGAATCGGGCACCAGCGTTAGCAACTCCAGCAAAGACCGCAAAGAGCGCGTGGGCCGCATGTTGCTGATGCACGCAAACAGCCGCGAAGACATTAAAGAAGCATTCGCCGGTGATATTGTGGCGCTTGCCGGTTTGAAAGAAACCCGTACCGGCGACACGCTGTGCGATCCAAGCAAGCCAGTGATTCTCGAGAAAATGGAATTCCCTGAGCCAGTGATCGAGCTGGCCATCGAGCCAAAATCGAAAGCCGACCAGGAAAAACTGGGCGTTGCTCTTTCGAAGCTCGCGGCTGAAGATCCATCGTTCCGCGTCAGCACCAACCATGAAACCGGTCAGACGATTCTGAAGGGCATGGGCGAGCTGCACTTGGATATTAAAGTGGATATTCTGCGCCGTACCTACAAGGTGGATGCGAACGTGGGCGCGCCGCAAGTGGCCTACCGCGAGACCATCAGCAAATTGTATCAGGAAGATTATACCCACAAAAAGCAATCGGGTGGTTCGGGTCAGTTCGCACGCGTCATTATTGATTTTGAGCCATTGGAGCCAGGTTCGGGTTTTGTGTTCGAAAACAAAACGGTCGGTGGTTCGGTGCCGAAGGAATATATCCCCGGCGTTGAAAAAGGTCTCAACTCCATGTTGGGTTCGGGCGTGATTGCCAGCTTCCCTGTGATCGATTTTAAAGCAACGCTGGTCGATGGTGCCTACCACGATGTGGATTCGAGCGCATTGGCATTCGAAATTGCTGCCCGCGCTGCTTTCCGTGAAGGGATGGCCAAGGCCGGTCCAAAACTGCTTGAGCCTATCATGAAGGTCGAAGTGGTAACGCCGGATGATTATCTGGGTGATGTCATCGGCGATCTCAGCTCGCGTCGTGGAAACGTGCAGGGCATGGATCAGCGCGGCAACGCACGCATTGTGAATGCACAAGTGCCGCTTGCCCAAATGTTTGGTTACGTGAATACCTTGCGCAGCATGTCGCAAGGCCGCGCCAGCTACAGCATGGTCTTCGGTCATTACGCCGAAGTGCCAAGCCACGTGGCTGACGAGATTAAGAAAAAAGTCGCATAATTTTATAAGTTTGTAGGAGAAGAAAATGGCAAAGGAAAAATTCAACCGTTCGAAACCGCATTGCAACATCGGCACGATCGGTCACGTGGATCATGGTAAGACATCGCTGACGGCAGCGATCACCAAGGTTCTGGCAAAAACTGGCGGCGCCACGTTCCGTGACTACGGTTCGATCGATGCGGCACCGGAAGAAAAAGCCCGTGGTATTACCATTGCAACGGCGCACGTGGAATATGAAACCGCGAACCGTCACTACGCTCACGTAGACTGCCCAGGCCACGCGGATTATGTGAAGAACATGATCACCGGTGCGGCGCAGATGGATGGCGCGATTCTGGTGGTGAGCGCGGCCGACGGCCCGATGCCGCAGACCCGCGAGCATATTTTGCTGGCCCGTCAGGTGGGCGTGCCTTACATCATCGTGTTCATGAACAAGTGCGACATGGTCGATGACGAGGAGCTGCTTGAGCTGGTCGAGATGGAAGTCCGCGAGCTGCTGAGCAAGTACGACTTTCCGGGCGACGATGTGCCGATCATCAAGGGCTCGGCGCTCAAGGCGCTTGAGGGCGACAAGGGTGATCTGGGCGAAGGCGCGATCATGAAGCTTGCCGACGCGCTGGACACCTACATTCCGACGCCTGAGCGTGCGATTGACGGTGCCTTCCTGCTGCCGATCGAGGACGTCTTCTCGATCTCGGGTCGCGGCACGGTGGTGACCGGGCGGATCGAGCGCGGGATTGTGAAGGTTGGCGAAGAGATCGAGATTGTGGGCATCAAGGACACGGTCAAGACGACTTGCACCGGTGTTGAGATGTTCCGCAAGCTGCTCGATCAGGGTCAGGCGGGCGACAACGTTGGCGTGCTGCTGCGCGGCACCAAGCGTGAGGATGTCGAGCGTGGCCAGGTGCTGGCCAAGCCGGGGTCGATCAAGCCGCACACCAAGTTCGAGTGCGAGGTGTATGTGCTGAGCAAGGACGAGGGTGGTCGACACACGCCGTTCTTCAACAACTATCGTCCGCAGTTTTATTTCCGTACGACCGACGTGACCGGCTCGGTGGAGTTGCCCGAGGGCACCGAGATGGTGATGCCTGGGGACAACGTGAAGATGGTGGTCACGCTGATTGCCCCGATCGCGATGGAGCAGGGCCTGCGCTTTGCGATTCGCGAAGGTGGCCGTACCGTCGGTGCCGGCGTCGTCGCCAAGATCGTCGCCTGATACATCTGTTCTGAAGTCCGGGCCCTTCGGGGCCTGGCGCTGAGCCGGAAATTCTTCCGGCAAAGCTTCGATACGGGCCGCTTCGCGGCGGGCCATCGCTCTTTGAAGGAAATGCCATGCAAAGCCAGAAAATTCGTATTCGTCTCAAGGCCTTCGACTACAAGCTGATCGATCAGTCGGCCGCCGAAATCGTCGAGACCGCCAAGCGGACCGGCGCAGTGGTTCGCGGCCCGGTGCCCCTGCCCACC
>CANEUT010000049.1 GCA_947441895.1 Rickettsiales bacterium
TTCTTTTCATCACCACGCATGGCGTTCAGCGTATATTTGCCAGCCGGTAATTGCACATAAAGCAGCGGACCAGCATTCACGTGCAGCACTTCGCTGCCATCTTTGCTCAGAATCAGAATTTCGCTGTCGCCCACGAATGCGCCATCAACGCTGGCATTGGTAATGTGGGTGTTATAGCTGGCTTTTGCCGCCTGAATGAGCGAGCGCTCATCATCGCCAATGCCGCCGGTGAGATAATTCACTTCCGCCTGCTTTTGTTCCGTCACATCGGCATCCACGGTAGGAATCTCAGAAAGACGCGGGGCCGATACAGGGGCCTTTGGCTTCAAGTCCACGCCCATATCACTGGTTTGTGCGTGGGCGCTCATAGCGATAAGGCTGGCGGTGGCTAGAATGGCAGCATAAAAATTTTGATGTTTCATTGGGTTCTCCCGATTTGTGTGACAATGACAAACCAATAACATAAGCGATATAAAAAGCACGTATGGATTTATCGTTCATTATTGCGGGGCACTGCTAACGCCAATCCCAAAAAAATCAAAATGGTGGCCAGGGACGGAATTGACAAAAAAGCCTGCCCTCGACCTGTTGGCCTCGCGATGAACGTCGTTCGATTCTTATAATCACCACCATTTTTCCATATGTTCGTTATCATTTTAGCCTCCGGCACCCTCAGCCGCGCGTTGGGTGAGTTTTTATTGCCAGAATGATTAGAGACTTTCGCTGGCGGGGCGAAATTGGGCCTATTGGTGTGAGTTATCTCTCGGGGCGAATATCCCCGCATAGCGGCGCATGCTTCAGGGCGGCGAGTGAATCGCTGCCGGTGCAGAAAGCAGCTATTTTAAGTTCGTCGATAATGGTTTCAAAACGGGCGCAGAGGCTCTCGCTGCCATCGACCGCCTGCGGCAGAATGGCGCCGGCGAAGCCGACCATGTCTGCGCCGAGCCGGATGGCTTTCGCAGCATCCAATCCGGTGCGCATCCCGCCGGAGGCAATGAGCGTGGCCTCAGGGCACGCCCGCCTCACCTCGCGCAGAGCAATGGCGGTTGGGATGCCCCAGTCGCGGAAGGTTTCTGCGGTGCGCCTTGCTTTCTCGTTAGGAGCGCGGTCTGCCACGACGGCTGCCCAACTGGTGCCGCCGGCGCCCGCCACATCGATGATGGTAACCCCAACCGCTTGCAGGCGGCGCGCCAGAGCCGAGGAAATACCGCAGCCGATTTCCTTGACGATGATGGGACACGGTAGTGCGCGCACCGCCGCTTCGATGCGTTCCAGAATGCCGTGCCAATTTCTATCACCCATCGGTTGCAGCACTTCCTGAAGCGGGTTCAAATGGAGAATGAGCGCATCCGCCTCGACCATATCGACCGCGCGGCGAAGGTAATCCATGCCGCGATCTTCGCGCAGTTGAGCGGCACCAAGATTGGCGAGGATGGGGATGTTGGGCGCAAGGCGGCGCAGCTCGGGCCCGAAACCTTCCATATGCGGCGTCTCGATGGCAATACGCTGCGAGCCGATAGCCAGCGCGATGGAAAGCATCTGCGCAATCTCGGCCAGTGCGGCATTGATAGGACCCGATTTTTCAGGCCCGCCCGTCATCGAACTGATGAGCAGCGGCGCCGATAACGAACGCCCAAGAAAGCGCGTGCTGACATCCACCACGCCAAAATCCATCTCTGGCAGCGCATTGTGCATAAAGCGGATATGTTCAAAGCCAGTCGTGGTGGAATGCGGTCGCACATCGCGGTGCAGCACGGTTTCCAGATGGTCTAATTTTTCTTGTGCACGCGCATCAACCATGGGTTTTCTCCTTTGGCCAACCATAAAAACGTATCTGTTCGACCAACACCATATGCGGTACGGTAAGGGCGGCAAGTCCAACAAAAATAATCTGCATCAGTTTCGTATCCTGCGCAGTTTCCGCTAGCAACGCCGAACTGCCAAGCAGCAGCACACCAACCCCAAGCAACGGCCCCAATGCCATCACGAGCAGGCGCTTTAATGAGTATAGGCGCGTATTCTGCCACGTGCGCAACAGGTGGCGAGGACTATGCATACAGCAAAAAAATACCGTAAAGGAAACAAGCGGAGCCGCAACCACTGCCAGCGCGGCAACCGCCGCCATTTCCAGTGCCGTTATTCCATGAATGCGCAGCTGATAGACAGCCCCACACAGTAAAAATATGAGCCACGGTAACGAAAGATTAGTAAGCACCATAACAAGTTGCTGTGCGGATGAAGCCTCGATTAAAAACGAAAAAAGCCGCATGGTTTCATCCGCATACAAAAGGGTGGGAAGGATGATGGGGGCGCCGCCATAGAGTAAGCGCAGGGGCCACGGCGTGCCGGTTCGTGGGTCGCCTGAAAAATGCAGGATTGAGATCAGCAAAAATCCGCTGAGAAAAAGCAGCGGTGCCGCCCGCCATAGCAGCACAACCAGCAAAGCCAGTAACAGGTAGATGCACACAAACGATAGCCAGCCCAGCGTCGTGCGAATGCGATATAACCGGTCGGCGAATAACGGGTCGAGCGCACCGTGCGGAACACCCAGCACGAGGATTAAACCGGCCAGAATGAGCAACGCGTGGTCTGCCGCAAACGGGGCAAAAAAAAGTGATACCAGAACAACGGCCGCCGCGATAATGCTAAAGATGATTCCCTGAATGCGTAAAAGGTTCATGCCGGTAACTCGGCGCGATACGGCATTAAATGATGGCGCAATGCCGGCGGAATTTCGCGCAGGAACAGCCCCGCCGGTAAGGCGCGGATGATGGCTACATAGTCGCTTAACGTCGCCTGATCGCTTAGAAAACGAATCATGCGCGGCGGCTCAACATGGCGGAACAATGCCATGAATAGCGCCGGTGCGACGGTAGTATTGGCGCGGATCACCTGCAGAAAAAGAGCATCCATGGCGCGCCGCAGTAATGGATCGGCGATGTGGCCATTCGGCGCAGCGCCCTTGCCCAGCTGCACGGCGCAAGCCTCGGCCCAACGCTGAATGCGCTGAAACGCATAGCCGGTACTGGGGCGCGCCGCACCGGCATATAATCCGACCTGCAGGTAGCTCGGATCGGGCGCTGCTTTCCTGTGGCGGAGCCCCATCGGCAGGATGCCATGCTCGTGATGCAGGGTGACATAGGCGGCGCTATGGGTGAAGCGCGCCACTTCCTCGGCGAGTGTTTCCGCAAGCTCTTGCGGGCCATAAGGCTGGATGGCAAATCGCGTCACCTCGATCAGCGCGCGGCGCGGGCTGGTGGGCAGCACATAGGTGAAGGCAACGAACGATGGATGAGGCGGCGCAAAATGCATCAGCTCGATCTGGGTTGGATCGAAGCAATCTACCGAGCTTTCCACCTCAATGCCTGAAAAAGATTGCCATAAGGCAGCATCGCCCGCGCTGGCCTGCGCTGGTGGCCGCGTATCAATCATCTGCGCGGCACGCACGGTGCCGCCCGTGGTTTGCACATGCCACATCCCTTCCCGCTTCTGTGGCCTGCCGGTGATTGAACAGCCCAGTTGCAACTTAACCCGCGACGATGCATCAATCATCTGCTTTGCACCCGCATAAAAATGCTGCGACGGCAGTATGTGATAGGGCGTATCACCGCAGGGGATGGTGAGGGTTTCCGAGCCCAGCTGCAGACGCATCCGCTGCCAGCTATGATGCACCCATGGTTGGGCATTAACGCCCGCATCGCCCCAGAAGCACCAAGTGCGGTCATGGGTGTAATGAAGGCGGCGTTCGAGAATCAGCGTGTTCGGGGAACTTTCGCGTAAAGCGGCAAGCCGCATTCCAAGGCTTAAACCCGCGCAGCCACCGCCGAGGATAAGCAGGTCAATATCAGGGCGCATGGGCGGGCTCCGCGCCGCGAATGCAGGGCAAGCCGTGCAACGTGGCGTGCAGCATGGTGTTATGCGCATGGTGCGGTCGCCAGAACGAAAGGGCGAACGGGCGGGTGAGCAGCGCGTGGGCGGTAATCAACGCTTTCGCTGCCGTGCTGACCACCACCCGCTGCGGCCAATAGCGATAATGATGACGTTGCAGCGTGGTGCCAATCGCACGATAGATGCGTGCGGCGACCAGAATGCCGCTGCGTGCGCCAACGGGAAGATAGGCCAATCCCTGCTCGCCGCTGCGGTAATAGAGTTCGGCTTTTTCCAGTAAGCTGGCCACACATGCCGTCACCTGTGGCTGCAGGCTGGCGATTGGATTGATGAGCGACTCGGCCTCGACATCCCCCAGTAACGCGGCGGGAAGATAAACGCGATGAAGCAGCGCAACACTCGCCACGTCGCGGCAAATATTGGTCAGCTGCATGGCAATGCCCAGATCAACCGCATGGGCATGGGCGCGGGTATCCGTAACGTCGAGCACGGCGCACATCATGAGCCCAACGGTGCCCGCCACCCGATAGCAATAGCGCAGGAGCGCCGCTTCATCCGCCATGCGCACGGTGCCAAGGTCGGAGGCGACACCGTCGATGAGTTCAAGCACAATGGCGGGGTCAATCGCACATTCGCGCATCAGCGCCAGCATATCCTGAATCAACGGGTCATGGGTGATGCCGGTGCGGATCGCAGCGCGTGTTTGTTCGAGCGCCGCCTGTGCGGACGCGATCGACGTAGCCTCGTCGGCCAGATCATCGACATAACGGCAAAATCCGTACAGCCGTGTGGCGCGATCGGCATGGCGGGTGCCGAGCAGCTTGCTGGCCCAGTAAAAACTGCGTCCTTTGGCGGCCAGCACCGCCTGCGCGGCACCAAGCGGCGTTGGAACCGATTCAGCGCGAGTCTGGCTCATGGCGCGGCGACCGCTGGAATGAGTGCGTCAACAACCTTGGCGGAACATAGCACACCGGGCAGACCCGCGCCCGGATGCGTGCCGGCGCCCGTCAGGTAAAGATTTTTAATGCCTTCAGCTTTGTTGTGAAAACGAAACCATGCCGATTGCCGAAACAGCGGCGCGATGGAAAATCCGGCACCATGCGTGCTTAAGTAATCCTCGAGGAAATCTTCCGGAGTCATAAAAAAATCAGCCGTTATGGTTGCACGCAAATCCGGCAGCAACGTGGCATCCAGTGCATCCACGATGCGCTGCTGAAGACGCGGGCCTTCTATCGCCCAGTCAACTTCCCCCTGCAGATTTGGTACGGGGCACAGCACATAAAAACTGTCGCACCCGTCCGGTGCAAAACTTGGGTCCGTCGCGGTTGGGCGGTGCAGATAGAGCGAGAAATCCTCGGCCAGAATTTTACGGTCAAAAATATCGTGCAGCAATTCGCGGTAGCGCGCCCCCATCCAGATCGTGTGATGCGCGACCTTCGGATAGGTTCTGGTTGTTCCAAAATACAGCACGAACAGGCCCATGGAGAATTTGGCCGAAGCAAGCTTTATGCGTGTGGCACGTGCCTGGGCACGGGGCGATATCATCTTACCATAGAGATGCGCGGGGTCAGCATTCGAGACGATGATATCCGACGGCAGGATGCGCCCATCGGACAGGGTGATGCTGGTTGCGACGCCATCCGTCACGGTAATGCGCTCGACGGTGGTGTTGAGCTGTACCGCGATACCGTGGCGGGCCATAAGCGCGCCCAGCGCATGGGTAATTGCGCCTGTGCCGCCCATGGCGAAATGCACGCCGTAAGCGCGCTCCAGATAATGAATCAACCCGTAAATACTGGTGGTGCTGAATGGGTTGCCACCCACCAGCAACGGCTGGATGGAAAAGGCCTGGCGCAGTTTAGGATGCGACAGATAATGCGACACCAGTTGCCAGACGGTTTTATAACTTTGCAAGCGAATGAGGTGAGGAATCTGGCGCAGCATGGTGATGAAGCGATCAAAGGGCCTTGCCGATAACTGCGTAAATGCAATATCAAAAATCCGTTTTGAATGGGCAAGTAACCCAAGATAACCGTGACAATCACGCGGTTCAAATTTGGCGATTTCTGCCAGCGTTTCCTCGACAGTGCCGCCGTAATCAAACCGATCACCGTCTGCAAATTGAAACCGATACCACGGGGTGAGTGGCACCAGCTGTAGGTGATCGGCCATTTTTTCGCCATATAAAGCGAATAGCTCTTCCAGCAGAAACGGCGCAGTAATCACGGTGGGGCCCGCATCGTGGCGAAAGCCGTCACGGGTAAAAACCTGCGCACGACCACCAAGCATGGGGCAGCGATCGATCACGGTGACGGCATAGCCTTTTGCCCGCAACCGCAGCGCCGTCGCAATGCCGCCAAAACCAGCACCAATAACGATCGCATGAGCATCATTGTTCACGGCTAACGATCGATGATTAGACCGAGTGCAAGGTCTTGCAATAATTGCCCGGCACCGCTTGGCAGCATCTGGGCAGTGGCAGCGGCTTCGGATAAATGCTTGCGACTAATGACATGTGCCATTTTTTCTGCATCAACCCCATGACCCGCAGCCCGAAGCGTTAGCACAGCATTCAGACCGTGTGACTTATCAGTTCGCACGATGTCCTTTTCTACATCGTCAATATCATCCAGAATTTGATAGCCAAGGGCAAAGGAATTCGCCGCCTTTCTAGCCTGCGGGGCCCATGCGTCGAGTCCGGCACCAACGAATGCAAGTTCAAGTGGCAAACTGAACAGCGAGCCGGATTTACCGATAGCGATCATTTCATAGGTAGCAAAATCATCGCGCTGAATAGCGTTCATGCGCAGATCTTCGCATTGCCCATGAATCAAATCGCAGGTGCGATGGTGAAATAACTTCATCAGCTTAGGAATTGCATGGGAAATGCTGAAGCTGGCAAGCGATGCATAGGCGGCAGAAAGAAGCAGGTCGCCCGTGCAGACAGCAACATTTTCACCGAAGACCGACCATACAGTTTCCATGCCGCGGCGCGTGCGGTCGCGGTCTTGTAAATCGTCGTGGACTAAGGAAGCGTTGTGCAGAAGCTCAACCGAAGCGGCCAGCGCCACAACATCGACTTCCGGCAGGTCTAGGGCGCGGCCCGTGTGCAGGGCAAGCCGCGTACGAACGCGCCTACCGCCGGAATGAATATGGTAATGCGCTGCTTTTGCGGCGGCGGCATCGGACATTGGCCATTGGCTTTGATCGCTGCCCGTAAGCGCAAGCATACGTTGCTCTACCTGGGGCACCAGATCTGGCCCATTGACGTCCACAGCATTTGCGAATTTTAAGGCGTCTATCTGCATGATCAGTGCCCAACTATAAACGTTGCATCAGCGGTTGCGTGACGTGAGAGCGATGCGCTGGTATGATTAGACACCACAAGCGTTTAAAAAATAAGTCGCTTAGGTGGATGTCTCTTAGGTAAACTTTATGCAGACCGTGCGCTTGGTGCGCGCACCTAGACGCACGGCCTGCATAATTTAGATTGTACTAGTGTTTAGCCGAAGGATTGTCTGTTTCGCTAACAGCAACACTCCAGATGATCACGCCGAACGCAATTTTGTTCAGAAGATCGGCGAAGTTATAAACAATATTCAGCATGTTCGCGCTCTCTTGCGGACCGCTGCCCGTAAGGTAGCCCAGATAGTAACCAATTGGGTAAATTGCCCAGCCGAATGTTACAATCTTACGCATGAGAGAAAACGCAGCTTGCACAGATTTAGGTGCCTGTCCTGCATTGATCTTGCTGGCTTCACCGGCAAAGATTTCATACAGAATGTAGCCCCAACCCAGCATACCAATAATGAAGGCAGGCGTTGCGTCCATGTAGCCAGCTTCACCGAGGTAGCCGCCAACGAGCATCACCAGCGTACCAATCATCAGACGCCAGAATACATTGACAGAAACTTTGGTAACCGCCGACAGGATCAGGTAGAATTCAACCATCAGTAACGGAACGGTAATCAACCAGTCAATATAGCGGTAAACTGTTGGGGTTGAGCCAGTGTCGACCCATACGTCGCGCATGTAGAAATAATGCACGGCAGCTACCATGGTAACTAGCCCCGAAACCGTAAGGGAGGTTTTCCATTTACCGGCAACACGCTGCGTTTCTAAAAAGAAAAACGCCGTAGCAGCTACCAGAGCCATAGAAATGAGCCAGAAAGAAATTCCAACGAAATCGTGAGAATCAAGTGATTTCGTTGCAGCCAATGCTTCTGACGACACGACGGTTGTCAGAAGTATTCCAAGTGCGGATAGGCGAGGAAATTTGAACAATGCAGTAAGTGACATTCGTCTCTCCATTCATGAAACTGTGCGTAAAAAATGAAACAAAAAAGCTCTATAATCGTCAATGCTCTCACATCTAGATTTACAAGTCATGCCATAGTCAAGCCCATCAGACAATTCATTTTTTGTCATTTTTTGCACCTCATTTTTTGCTGCAATGCACCCTAGGCTTAGCCTTTTATTCGCGTTCCATGCTACGGATTTTCCCATAAAAATATTGCAGTGCGGCAGAGGTAAAAAGACTCATTTGGATTTGTGTGACTACAGAAAATGAACCAAGATTTAATAGTTGGGTCCACATGCAGAGTTAATCTGGCAAGTTTAACCCCAACACAACTCAAGCAATATTTTAAGAATTTTAAGAAGTAGAAAAAATCTAAACTTTTAAAATGTATGGTGGCCAGGGACGGAATCGAACCGCCGACACGGGGATTTTCAATCCCCTGCTCTACCGACTGAGCTACCTGGCCACGATGATGCGATCAGCATCATAAAAAGCGATGCAGTGCTATAGCGAATGGCACCAACCTTGGCAAGCATCTAAAACTCGTCGGGTTTTTGTTGCTGCATCAGCGCTTCTAAATCTTCTTCGCTCACATCGTCTAACTCGACCGCGGGCGTGGCGTAAGCCCCCACAAACCAGCGGTTCAGGTCAACATCGCGGCAACGGGGCGAGCAAAAGGGCTTACTCTCGACGTTGCTGGGTTTTGAACAGACAGGACATTTACTCATACTGCTATGCTGCGTTTGCAGGCAATAGCCCGTGGCCGACGCTCACTCGTTCGTCAAACACAAAGCAGGTGCCGCGCCAGAGCGATTGCTCAGGCGGAATGTGCTGCAAATACGCCAGAATTCCACCATGCAGGTGATAAATGCTGGTGAAGCCGCGATCCAACAAATAGGCCGAATATTTATCGCAGCGAATGCCGCCGGTGCAATACATGGCAATGGTTTTACCCGCGGCAGGGTCGAGATTTTCGTTGGTAAAGCGCACCATTTCCTTGAAATTGGTAGTGCCTGGGTTAATGGCGCCCACAAAGCTTCCCAGCGCAAATTCATAGTCATTGCGCGTATCAATAATGACCACGTCAGGTTTGGCAATCAGCGCATTCCAATCCGCCGGCATCATGTAATTGCCCACGCATTTGGCGGGGAATGTTTCCACCCCCAACGAGATCAACTCACGCTTTACCTTCACCTTCGTGCGTTTGAAGGGTTGGGCCGCAAAATAGCTCTCACGATAGGTTGGGGTGGCAAAATTAATATGCTCATTCAGGAATCGCATCAGCGCATCTATCGACTCAGCCGTGCCGGAAATAGTGGCGTTAATGCCCTCGCGCGCCAGGGTGATGGTGCCACGAATACCAA
>CANEUT010000050.1 GCA_947441895.1 Rickettsiales bacterium
AGTCCCTCGGCTTCGCCTCGGTGTACTTTGAAGTAGAAGCGCTGAAGCTGTCGTCCTCGGGGCGGCCCTTCGGACGACAGTAGTGATTGTTTTATGCAGAAGGGGATAGTCGGTGACTATCCCCTTCGTTGTTAGAGTTTAATGCGTAGCGCTTTACGGCGCGAGCCGGAGCGTTAGCGAACGAGGGGGAGCGAAGCGGGGGATTCTTATCCCCCTGAGGCAAAGCCGCCAATAGAACTGCGTGACAAGTTGTGCGAGCACGCTAAACTGCCCGCCATGCTGATGAAAAAAATCACTTTGTTATTTACACGCCAGTTGCCTGCACCTGCGGCGGCGGTTGACGACGGCGACTTCGCAAGGCTTGAAGCCGAGAATGTACGCCTGAAAAATGAAGTGCGCCGCTATTCGAACATCATCAACACTTCGCTCAACCCCATTTGGCAGCGCGATACCAACCTGAATATTGTCTATTGTAATCTGGCTTTCAGTGAAGTGGCCGAAGAAACCGCGGAAAGCGTCATCGCGCTGGGCGATATGGAGCTTTATAAGGGCCACCGAAACTTAGCGCAAAAAGCATGGGAGACGGGTGTTGAGCAGTTCGAGCGCCGCCACATTATTGTGGGGGGTGAGCGCCGCTTATACATGATGCGTGAGGTGCCCATTAAAGGGGAAGGTGTCATTGGCTATGCCATGCATATCAGCGAGCTTGAACAGGCGCAGGAAGAAATTCAGCGCCATGTTTCAGCGCTGAGTGACCTGCTGGAAAGCAGTACCTCGGCCATGGCGATTTATGGCCGCGATATGAAACTGAAGTTTTATAATTTTGCGTTTCAGGCCTTGTGGAAGTTTGAAGAACACTGGCTCGACACCGAACCGACCTATGGCGAGGTGTTGGAAAGCTTGCGCGAGAAACGCAAGTTGCCCGAGCAATCGAACTTTAAAGCATTCAAACAATCGCAGCAGAAACTTTTCACCACCCTTATTGAGCCGCAGGAAGAATTTTTCTATCTGCCCGATGGAAAGACACTTCGTGTCATTGCCATCCCCCATGCCTTGGGCGGGATACTTTTCGCCTATGAAGACGTGACCGACCGGTTGGCGCTGGAACGTTCGTATAACACCCTCATTGCTGTGCAGCGCGAAACGCTCGATAATTTGCATGAAGGCATTGTGGTGTTTGGCGAAAATGGTCGCATTACGCTTAGCAATCCGGTGTTTCATAAAATATGGCAGGTTTCGCCCGAATTTACGGCAGCCGAGCCGCATATTCGCGACGTGCTGAGCCGTTGCCGCGAACTCTTCACCACCGATGACTGGCAAACCTTCCTCGACCAGCTGGTGGCGCGTTTGCAGCAACGCCAGCTGATGACTATTCGCTTTGTGCGGCCCGATGGCAGCGTGATTGATTGTTCCAGCGTGCCGCTGCCCGATGGTGCAACATTGCTGAGCTTTATTGATGTGACGGATTCCAGTTTGGTGGAACAGTCGTTACGTGAACGCACCGAAGCGCTGGAAGCCGCCGACCGCATGAAAACGGAATTCCTTGCCAACATGTCGTATGAATTGCGCTCGCCGCTTACCTCTATTTCTGGTTTTGCGGAAATGCTCAA
The DNA here is from genome assembly GCA_947441895.1 of Rickettsiales bacterium. Classification (GTDB taxonomy): domain Bacteria; phylum Pseudomonadota; class Alphaproteobacteria; order Rickettsiales; family UBA3002; genus QFOX01. The sequence continues at coordinate 1,611 of CANEUT010000050.1, forward strand.
CCGTGAATATGCCGGTAAGCTGAATGATTCGCAGAAAGAATATGTCGATGGTATTTATCAGTCGTCACGTCATTTAACGTCGCTGATTGGTGATATTATTGACCTGGCAACGATTGAAGCGGGTTACCTGAAATTGAACATCACCCGGTTCGCCATTCGCCATGCCATTGATGCGGTGGTGGCTTTATTGCATGAGCGGGTGAAGCTGCAAGATATTGATATTCGTGTTCATGTTGCCACTGAGATTGATTCTATGATGGCCGATGAAACGCGGGTGAAACAAATTCTGGTGAATCTGCTCGGCAATGCGGTGAAGGTGACGAAGGCGCAATCGACGATTGAAGTGCTGGTTGAGCCTGCTGACGGCGCAGTAAAACTTACCGTGCGTGATGGCAGCAGCGGCATGGACGCGGCGCGACGGGCGCAGCTGTTTGACCCATTCTCACGCGTGGCGAATGCCAAGGGCACCGATTCTATTTTGAGCCTTAGTTTGGTAAAGCGTTTTGTGGAATTGCATGGTGGTTCCGTAACCATTGATTCTGACGAAGGTGCGGGCACGACCATCACCTGCCTTTTCCCACAATCTGATATGTCGGTTGTTATATGACGCATTATATTCTTACCCTTTCATGTCCTGATGCGCGCGGTATTGTGGCGCGGGTGACTGGTTTTCTGGCCGAGTATGATGGGTTCATTATTGAATCGACCCAGTTTGGGGACCCCAGCACACGGCAGTTTTTTATGCGGGTACATTTTGCGGCAGGTGAAAAAACGCCAGCGTCAGAGAATTTTATTCAGGCATTTACACACGCCGTGGCCGAACCATTTTCCATGCATTGGAAGCTGACCGATGCCAGTGTGCGGCCACGGGTACTTATTCTAGTGAGCAAGCAACTGCATTGTTTGAATGATTTGCTGCACCGTCAGCGCAGTGGCCAATTGGCCATGGAAATTCCGGCCGTCATCAGTAACCACGACGATGCGCGCAGCATGGTGGAATGGCATGGTATTGCCTATCATCATTTGCCGGTGACTGCCGAAACCAAGGCCGCGCAGGAGAGAGCCATTCTTGATATCGTGGCGCGTGAGAACATCGATATGGTGGTGCTGGCGCGCTATATGCAAATTTTGTCGCCGGAACTTTCGACTAGCCTGCAGGGCCGCGCCATCAATATTCACCATTCATTTTTGCCCAGCTTCAAGGGTGCCAAGCCTTATCATCAGGCGCATGCACGTGGGGTAAAGATTATTGGCGCCACCGCGCATTATGTCACCGATGCTTTGGACGAAGGCCCCATTATTGAGCAGGAAGTAACGCGGGTGGATCATAGCCATTCCCCCGAATCACTGACGGCGGTGGGGCAAGATATTGAGGCATTGGTACTTTCCCGCGCGCTGAAATACCAAATTGAGCAGCGGGTGCTGCTGAATGGGAATAAGACGGTGGTTTTTAAATAATTTATTGAAGGGGACCCCAGTCCCCTTCCCTTCGCTTACCCCCGCGCTATCGCGGCTCGCCATGGAAGGCTACGCACGGATTACATGGCTGGCTTGCCCTGCTCGCTTTTTAACCATTGAAATACCAGTATGCGCTGCGCGGGCTTAGCCCACGTTAGCATACACGAAACATCAACTTCAAAGTACACCGAACGAAGTGAGGGACTTTGAAGTTAGATCGAATAAAACCAGCTATAGAGCGCGTCGTTGATGAAGTGCAGCAGCAGAATGAGCACGATGGGTGAAATATCGATGCCTCCCAAATCGGGCAGGAATTTGCTGAGCACACGACGGATGGGTTTCAACAGTGGTTCCAACACGCGACCTAGAGTGAAATAGACCCGCTGAATGAGCGGATTATGGCGGTTTACAATGTCAAAATGAATAAGCAGGCCAAGCACCGCCCAGATGATGATCGCCAGATTGATGAGCGAAATAACATTATTAATGAGATCAATGAAGGGGTTAAGCATATGGTGTGTTCCTGCTTGTCAAAAGTGTGTTTTTTTCGTATAATGCAAATGTGGAAGTGCGGCAAGTCCGACCTTTCTTGGGTGCCCGCAAAGAGGCACCGCGGGTTAAAATAAGCCGTTCAAAAGGTGATTTGAACGTTGGAGTTAGTACCATGACGGTCTCGACGATTGCATCGATTGCAGCGAGTATTACGCGCACCTCTGGCGATAACAACGCCAGGTCAGTTTTTCCATTGCGCGATCTGGTTTCCGCAAACCCTACCCCAACCACCACTCAAGCCCCCACCGACGTAGCCACATTTCCCACCGCGGCCGTGCTGCAAAATCAGGTGGCTAGCTTGCGTGCTGCCACACAAAATATCGCTTCGGCGGGATCGCTGCTCGAGGTGGCTCAGGCCGGTGCCGGCCAAATTTCCAGCGTGTTGGGCCAACTACAAGATTTGGCGGTACGTGCTAATGCCCCTGGTCTTAGCTTAAGTCAACGCACCCAGTTGAACGGTCAAGCGGCTGCTTTGCGGGCACAAATCAACCAGATTGCTGCCACGGCCAATTTTAATGGCGAGCCACTGCTTGCTGGTAATGCTGCGCAGCTGCAGGTCGATACTGAAAATGGTCAAGCCTTCGCTATTGGCGGCTTAACTGAGAATGATTTGCTGGGCGGCAGCGCTATCGATTTGCTGACAGCTGATGGCGCACAAAAAGCCGCCGAGGTGATTGCCAAGGCACAAAATTATGTGGCGACTGAGGTTAATAAGCTGAGCGCGCTGCAAGCGGGTGTCGCCGAAGCTGCAGTGACGGTAGAAAGTGCCATCCAAAACAATGCCGCCGTTAATTCAACCCTTAGCGATGCTGATTTTGCCGATATTGCAACCGGCACCGGTGAATCGCCGCAGGCGCGGTTGTTATCACAAACTTCAGCAGCGCAATCGGTTCAGGCTGGTCGCTTGCCCGCCAACATTTTGGCGTTATTGGCTGAATAATTTCTGTTTATGATACGCATGACTATTTGCGCTTAGCCACCGGCACAAATTTGCGCGGTGTATTGCCAATGAATAGCTGACGCGGACGACCGATTTTCATATTCGGATCCTCGATCATCTCTTTCCATTGGGCTACCCAGCCTGCGGTACGCGCCACGGCGAACAACACCGTGAACAGTGCCGTTGGAATGCCTAGCGCGCGGTAGATAATGCCCGAATAGAAATCGACGTTTGGATAGAGTTTGCGCTCGATGAAATACTCATCGTTCAGGGCAATACGCTCCAGCTCCATGGCAATTTTCAGCAGTGGTTCATCTTGTTGCCCCAGTTCGCTCAGCACATCGTGGCAGGCTTTACGCAGCACGGTGGCGCGTGGGTCATAATTTTTATACACGCGATGACCAAAGCCCATCAGGCGGAAACCATCGGTTTTGTCTTTGGCGCGTTTAATGAAATGCGGAATGTTTTTTACATCGCCAATCTCTTTCAGCATGCTGATAACGGCTTCGTTGGCGCCACCGTGTGCAGGACCCCAAAGCGACGCAATGCCAGAACCAATACAGGCGAATGGGTTGGCGCCCGAGCTGCCTGAAAGGCGAACGGTGGAGGTAGAAGCGTTCTGCTCGTGGTCGGCATGGAGGATGAAGATTTTCTCCATCGCATCGGCAATCACCGGGTTCACTTTGTATGGCTCGGCCGGAGTTGCAAACATCATGTGCAAGAAGTTTTCGCAGAAGTCCAAATCGTTCTGCGGATACATGAAGGGCTGACCAATGGAGTATTTATAGCACATGGCGGCCAAGGTTGGCATCTTAGCGATCAAACGCAACATGGCCAGTTCGCGCTCGGCCGGATTATGAATGTCGAGTGAGTCATGGTAGAAGGCTGAAAGCGACGCCACCGCACCCACCATGATGGCCATGGGGTGCGCGCGACGTGGGAATCCACGATAGAGGAACTGAAGTTGCTCATGCACCATGGTGTGGTGTTTGATTTCATATTCGAACCAGTTTTTCTGCTCGGCATTTGGCAGGTCGCCATAGTTCAGCAAATAAGCGGTATCGAGGAAGTTCGCTTTGGACGCAAGGTCGGCAATGTCATAGCCGCGATAGCGCAGAATACCTTTGTCACCGTCGATATAGGTGATTTCGGAATCGCAGCTGGCGGTGGAAAGAAATCCGGGATCGAACGTGAAATGGCCGGTGGCGCCATAGAGTTTTGAAATATCGATAACGCTCGGACCTTCCACCGCTTTATAGATGGGGAATTCAACCGGTGCACCACCGCCAACGCTTAAGTGGGCCGACCCCGTGCGCTTAAAGCGGTTTACTTGCTCTTTGCGGGCGGCTTGTAATTTGGCAGGGCGCGATGGCGCAGCACCCACCCGTGCTTTGCGCACTGCTTTTTTGGCGGGTTTTTTAGCTTTGGCGGGTTTGGCTTTTTGTTTCGTTTTAACGGCGGCTTTAGCCATAGCAATTCTCCCTGAAGCGAATGATCGAATGGGTAAACGCTAGGGCGGATGCGCATCTGTCGTCAATGAGTCGAACGTTTGCGGCGCGCCTTAGAGGTTTTCTTTGGACGAGTGTGACTATTATCAATCAGTAGAACTACCTTACGGTCTACACCCGAGAGGGGGCGCTGGTCAATCTGCTCGCGCGTGTGCCAATTTTCTCCCAACTGATGGTTTGCCAGCTTGAGATGGTGCACTACTCCCTCCAGTCGAAAGTGGCTATAGACATGCGACACCTGTCCAAGCCGGGATGATGACGCGATGCTGGTGCCGCGCGGAAGGGCTGAGGCGAGCGGGGCATCTACCGGCCATTGCACAAACCCATACAGCCCGCCCAGCAATGCAGCGTCTCGCTTTTCGAGATAATATTTTCCGCCTGCATCTTCCATCACCAGCATATTCACCTCACGCACGGGCACGCGTTTTTTAGCTTTGGGGGCGGGGTAGATTTCCGGATCGCCCTGACCCTTGCAGAGCGTGTTCGCCGGACATTCACCGCAATTGGGGTTTTTGGGTGTGCAGACAACCGACCCCACATCCATCATTGCTTGGTTATAATCAAAGGGTGCGGCGTGATTGAGCAATGTCTCTGCACCGTTCCACAATTCGTTTTCTGTTGGGTGCTCGAGCGCAAAAACGCGGGCCACAATGCGCTTCACATTCGCTTCTAAAATCGCCACCGGCTGATGATAAGCAAAGGCCAATATGGCGCGGGCGGTGTTTTTGCCGATTCCTGGCAACGAACTCCATTGTTCGTAAAGTTGGTGCGTAGCCGAAGGCGAGCCGCGAAGCGAGGGGGAGCGCAGCGGGGGCGGGACGCCCCCACCATCAACAAGCTGCATTGCAGCCTCATGCAAAAAACCGGCGCGGCGATAATAGCCAAGCCCCTCCCATGCCTTCATCACGGCTTCGCGCGGGGCAGCGGCAAGTTTGGCAACAGTCGGGAAAGTATCAAGAAATGGGGCATAAAACCGGTCGCGCACGGTGGCCACTTGCGTCTGCTGCAGCATCACCTCGGAAAGCCAAATGCGGTAGGGGTCGCCCGTGTTGCGCCACGGTAAATCATGCCGTCCGTGGGCCGCATACCACTTCGCAAGGCTGCGATGAAATGTGCGTAACTGCGCTGGTTTCATTTGCGAGCCATTAGCAAGGGTGGTAGGTCGTTCAGGCATTTTGTTTCCGTCACTCGCGAGTCTTGGGTCGCGGTGGTTCAGTTTTTACTTTGTCATCCTTGAGTGTAACGAAGGATCTCGATTCTTCGCTAACGCTCAGAATGACAATAGAACTGGATTGCCACGTCGCTATGCTCCTCGCAATGACATTTATCAAGAGGACGACCTATGACACCCACCAACGCAGCTACCACCAAAAATAAAAACGAAGCGCAAACGAAGTTTGCCGTTACCACCGGCGCACTGCCCGGTTCGGTGAAAATATTTGCGAAAGGGTCGCCGCTTTTGCAGGGCGTGAATGTGGGCATGCGCGCCATTGAGCTTGCCAAAAATTCCGGCGAAGTGCCGCTGGTGGTTTATGACACCTCCGGCCCCTACACCGACGCGGCGGAAAAAATCGACATCACCAAGGGCCTTGCACCCCTTCGCGCCTCGTGGATTGAAACGCGTGGCGACACCGAGCGCTATGATGGCCGCCAGATTCGCCCCGAAGATAACGGCTATAAAGCCCACCAGAAAATGGAAGTGACGGAATTCCCCAACGTGGTGAAGCGCCCGCTGCGTGCGAAGGCAGGCGGCAATGTCACCCAAATGCATTACGCGAAAAAAGGCATCATCACGCCCGAGATGGAATATGTTTCGATTCGCGAAAACGAAAGCCGCCAGGAAGCGGCAGAAGTGTCGCATGCCAAGGGCGGTGAGAGCTTTGGCGCATCCATTCCCAAACTCATCACGCCGGAATTTGTGCGCGATGAAGTGGCACGCGGCCGCGCCATCATCCCCGCCAACATCAACCATGTGGAGCTGGAGCCCATGGCCATTGGCCGCAATTTCAAAGTAAAAATCAATGGCAATATTGGTAACTCGGCCATCAGCTCTTCCATCGCCGAAGAGGTGGAAAAAATGGTGTGGGCCACCCGTTGGGGCGCCGATACGATTATGGATTTGAGCACCGGCAAAAACATTCACGCCACGCGCGAATGGATTATCCGCAATTCTGCCGTGCCCATCGGCACCGTGCCCATCTATCAGGCGCTGGAAAAAGTGGGGGGCGTGGCGGAAGATTTAACATGGGAAATTTTCCGCGACACGCTGATTGAGCAGGCCGAGCAGGGGGTTGATTATTTCACCATCCATGCCGGTGTGCGCCTGCCATTTATTCCGCTGACAGAAAACCGCGTGACGGGCATTGTGAGCCGCGGCGGAAGCATTCACGCCAAGTGGTGCATGGCCCACCATCAGGAAAATTTCACCTACACCCATTTTGCCGAAATCTGCGAGATCATGAAAGCCTATGACGTGAGCTTCAGTTTGGGTGATGGTCTGCGCCCCGGCAGCATTGCCGATGCAAATGATGCGGCGCAATTTGCCGAGCTGAAAACGCTGGGCGAGCTGACAAAAACCGCGTGGGAGCATGATTGCCAAGTGATGATCGAAGGCCCCGGCCACGTGCCCATGCACCTGATTAAAGAGAACATGGAAAAGCAGCTGGAAGCCTGCCACGAGGCACCGTTTTACACCCTCGGGCCGCTAACGACCGATATTGCACCGGGCTATGACCATATTACATCTGCCATTGGCGCGGCGATGATCGGCTGGTTCGGCACTGCCATGCTGTGCTATGTGACGCCGAAAGAACATCTGGGTCTGCCCGATCGCGATGATGTGAAAGAGGGCGTGATTGCCTATCGCATCGCCGCCCACGCGGCGGATTTGGCGAAGGGTCACCCCGGCGCACAACTGCGTGATAATGCACTCTCCCGCGCGCGGTTTGATTTCCGCTGGAACGACCAGTTTAACCTGAGTTTAGACCCCGACACGGCGCGGGAATATCACGATGAAACCCTGCCGGCCGATGGGGCGAAAGTGGCCCACTTCTGCAGCATGTGCGGACCAAAATTCTGCAGCATGAAAATTTCGCAAGAGGTCCGCGACTTCGCCAAAACCGAACGCGCGCTGGGCAATGTCGCCCCCGTGCTCGACGAAGCCACCGCACAAAAAGAAATGGACGAAATGAGCAAAAAGTTCGTCGATGGCGGAAGCGAGATTTATAAGAAGGTGGGTTGATGCGCGATTGGCTAAAACGGCATTTTCCGCCCGGCTGGTTGAAATCGCGTAAAACACTCACCATGTTATGTTTGGTATTGCTGCCAGAATTTTTAATCGTTTTGGCACTGATAGCAGGTGCGATAGGATTCAATTTTTAATTACCTCTCTAACCGAGAGGGCAACGCGGCGAAAAAGTCCCCTCTCAC
>CANEUT010000051.1 GCA_947441895.1 Rickettsiales bacterium
ATGATAGGAATGCCCACCTTGCGCACCCGAATGGCATCGGTAAGGGTGCGTACTTCACGGTCGCTAAGCTTCATCAGCGGAATCAGTAATTGCAAATTCTCACGCGCCCGCTTGCGATGATCCACATCGAGCATCAGCCGATGTTTAATATGGTTCAACGCCATGGGCACGCCATAACGATCGGCAATCACGCCGCGTGGCGGAATCAGCATTTGCAATTTAATGCGGTTGCCTTCGGCCTGCGTGCTAAATTCTTCCCCATGCACAAACTGCAAAAAATAAAGCCGTGTCAGCAACGTGGTGGCCGCCAGGGCTTGCAGCCCACCAAACACCAGTGCTCGGCGACTCAGCATTCTTTGTAAATCGTTCGGGCGCATCAGTGCCGCACTCCCTCGGGCGCTATCAGCCGAATGACACCATAAAAAAGTGGAAACCACGCCCCGCTGATAAGACCAGCAATCAGCAATTGTTTCAAGGGTGGAGCCGCGTCTTGCACCAGATGCATCATGCCCCACAACAGCACATGCCACAGCACCAACATGCCGGTTGCTTCCAGCCACCGCACGCGAAATTGCTGATATTGCTGACGTGTGGCCTGCGCCCGCACCAATTCCACCATTAGCACCGCCAGCAACGCTTGTGAGCCAAGCGGCGTGCCAAATAAAACATCTTGGGCAAGCCCCAACAAAAACACTAACCAGACAGGCCAGCTGGCGGGAAATAAAGTCACCGCCGCCAGCGTCATCACCCACACCACGTTGGGCACCAGCGAAACATCCAGCCAATGAACTTTCATGCTAAACAGTGCCAGCAACATCACCGTCAGCACGGTGGGCACCCATAGCATCATCTGTTCCGAGAACGACCTCATCGCACCCTACGCATCCACGCCCTATGCAGAAAGTCGCTTTGGCAAAAAAGCGGGCAGCGATGGAGTCCGAGGAAATGAGTGTACAAAAAAGTACATGACGTTTCCGAGGGAGGCTTCATCGCAAGCAGATTTAAAGCCAAAGCAGAGTTTATGGATAGGGTGCTCATTTCGTTACAATCACGCGGGCATATTCGGTTTGCGCCAATGGGCGCATGGGCTTCACCAGTAACACGTCACCCTCACGGCGAAACACCGTGCCGATGAGAATACCGCCGGGAATGAGGTCGCCTTCTTCGGTGGTCACCACCGGCTCACCCAATGCAATGGCTTCAGCATTGCCACTCACAAAGGTCATGCGCAGCAAATCATCGCCCGTACCCGCCAGAATGGCATGTTGGCGCGAGGTTCCAGTAATCACCGGAACCCGCGACGTGGCATCGGAAAGCAGTTGAATCGCCGCTGTTTTTTCAGCCACTTGCACCACACGGCCCATCAATCCATAGGCATCAATCACTGGCTGAAACATAGCGACGCCGGCGGTTTCGCCCACATTAATGGTTACCATCGCGCTGTAACTATCGGGACTTTGACCAATCACCCGCGCCGTGACATAGCGCGCTTTTTCAACTGGCTGATAGCCCGCCAACGCCCGCAGCGACTGATTCTCGGCTTTCAGCGCGTGCGCCACCTCTTGCCAGCGACGCAGCATATCGTTCTCGGTACGCAGCTTTTTATTTTCTTCATAGGCGCGCAGCATATCATTCTTTTCGTTCACCACGTCGCGGGCTTTTTCAACTGGCTTGCTGGCAAGCGTCACCAACGGTGTCACCACATTCATCACCTGTGCACGCAGTTTATCGGCAAACGGATGGTGCATACGCACCATAATCAACAACGCAATACCAATCAGCAGTAGCGCCAACACAGCAGCGCGGCCCACCCATGAACGCGAATGGTTCGATGTATGCCCGTAACTGTAACGCTCGCGACTCATGCGCGCTCCGCGCTAATCTTGTTTAAACAGGACGTGACGGAACACATCGAGATGCTCCAGCACTCGGCCGGTGCCCACGGCCACGCAGGAAAGCGAGTCTTCCGCCACAAATACGGGCAGGCCCGTGGCCTGACTCACCACAATGTCCAAGTGGGTGAGCAAGCTGCCGCCACCACTCATCACAATGCCTTTATCGACAATGTCGCTCGACAGTTCTGGCGGGGTTGATTCCAGCGCCACTTTCACCGCTTCGATGATTTGGTTCACCGGCTCAATCAGCGCTTCGGCAATTTGCGCTTCGCTCAGCACCAGTTCTTTCGGCACGCCATTCATCAAATCGCGGCCTTTAATTTCCACCAGCTTGCCCTGACCATCGAGTGGCGGACACGCGGCGCCAATTTCTTTTTTAATGCGCTCCGCCGTGGCCTCGCCAATCAGCAAATTATGATAACGGCGAATATAGTTGATAATCGCCTCATCCATTTTATCACCGCCCACGCGGGCCGAACGGGCATAAACAATGCCGCCGAGCGATAGCACCGCCACCTCGGTGGTGCCGCCGCCAATATCCACAATCATGCTGCCGGTGGGTTCGGTGACGGGCAGGCCCGCCCCAATAGCCGCCGCCATGGGTTCTTCAATCAGAAACACATCACGCGCGCCCGCATTTTCAGCCGATTGCTGAATGGCGCGGCGCTCCACCGGCGTTGACCCCGATGGCACACAAATAATAATCAGCGGGCCGGTGAAGGTGCGTTTGGTATGCACCCGACGAATGAAATATTTGATCATTTCTTCCGCGCTGCGGAAGTCGGCAATCACCCCATCTTTCAGCGGACGAATCGCTTCAATTTTCTCGGGCGTGCGGCCCAGCATCATTTTTGCTTCATTACCGTAGGCATACGGCACCATTTGCCCGCGCTCCTGGCGCATGGCAACTACCGACGGTTCGTTCAAAACCACCCCGCGGCCCTTAACATACACAAGCGTATTGGCGGTTCCAAGGTCAATGGCCATGTCTTCCGACATCATGCCCAGCAGTTTTCCAATTCCGAACATTGTTATTCCTGTGCAATTTATTTTGCACCACCTTAGCCCCATGCCTCATGCTGGCAAGGGTTTTTCGCAATCTATCCGAACCAAATATGAAGGAAGGAGGCGAGCAGAACGAGCCGGTTGCAGAATCGGTGCGTAGCGCTTTATGGCGCGCGCCGCGAAGCGCGAAGCATGCGCGGCGTTTGAGCGCCAATCAACGGCTAATCCGTTACACCAATGCGGGCGGTGAAACGCTCCAGCTTATTCAGCGCGCTGATATAGGCCTTGGCGGAGGCCACTAATGTATCGACGTCAGCCCCTTGTCCGGTGACCAAATGCCCGTCGCGCTCGAGCCGGACCGAGACTTCGGCTTGGGCATCGGTTCCGCGGGTAACGCCGTGCACTTGGTAAAGCCGCAGTTCAACTTCTCCGGCAGAGCCAACGAGGGATTTGATGGCTTTGAAGGTGGCATCGACAGGACCATTGCCTTCTTTTTTGGCGGTGCGTTGCTTACCGTCGACGGCAAGGCCAAGCCGCGCAACCTGCGGGCCTTCAGTACCACACTCAATTTGTAGTGATTCGAAACGGAAACGCTCGTCGGCCGCACCGGTGTCGAGCAGCGCCAAAATATCTTCATCGAAAATTTCCTTCTTCTTATCCGCCAATGTTTTAAACCGAACAAAGGCATCTTCAAGCTGATTGTCGCCCAAATTCACACCCAATTCAGAAAGCTTATCTTTAAACGCGGCGCGACCCGAATGTTTGCCCATCACCAAATTGGTTTTGGTGACACCCACCGATTCCGGCGTCATAATTTCATACGTATCGCGGTTTTTCAGCATGCCATCTTGGTGAATGCCACTTTCATGCGCAAACGCGTTCGCGCCCACAATGGCTTTGTTCACCTGCACGGCTTGGCCAGTCACTTGCGTTACCAGTCGGCTGGCGCGCATGAGGTGTTCCGTCTTCACGCCACATTCCACGCCGAACACATCGCGGCGCACTTTCAGCGCCATCACCACTTCTTCGAGGCTGGTGTTACCCGCACGTTCGCCAATGCCGTTGATGGTACATTCAATTTGGCGCGCACCCGCTTTCACCGCCGCCAGCGAGTTGGCGGTGGCCAGCCCCAAATCATTCTGACCGTGGAAGCTGAAAATGGCTTTATCGGCATTTCTCGCCTTGCCCATCACATGGGTGAACATCTTCGCAATGGTTTCCGGCGTGCCATAACCCACCGTGTCGGGCAGGTTGATGGTGGTGGCACCGGCATCAATCGCCACTTCCACCGCGCGGGTTAAATAATCAAGCTCGGTGCGGGTCGCGTCCATGGCGCTCCACTCCACATTATCGGTAAAGCTGCGGGCCAGCGCCACCGCATCTTTAATCACCACCAGCGCTTGATCCTGCGACAGTTTGAACTGGTGCGTCAGGTGAATTTCGCTGGTGCTCATGAAGGTATGAATACGTGGACGCTTACAATTTTTCAGCGCTTCCGCCGCACGGCGAATATCAGCCTCTTTCGCCCGCGCCAGCGAACAAATCACCGAGTTTTTTGCCATTTCGGCAATGGCTTTCACCGCTTCAAAATCACCATCGCTCGCCATGGCGAATCCGGCCTCAATCACGTCGATGCCCATGCCATCCAGCACTTCGGCGACGAGTAGTTTTTCCTCACGCGTCATGCTCATACCCGGCGACTGTTCGCCATCGCGCAGCGTGGTATCAAAAATAATAATGCGGTTGCTGGTCATCGCCATGTTCCTAGTGCGGGGGAATCAGTAATTGTCGTAAAATAGGGGGAAGCATTTTCGCCACTTCGGCCAATTTAGCTTGCAGCGCGTTCATGTCCTCAAGCGGAATATAGCCCCGAGCATGGGCAATAAGCAACTGGCTTTCAAGCTGCTTCGTGGCACGTTGCGCCATACCAATAAACTGGCCGGCAATTTTACGATCTTTCTGATCATAGCTTTGCGCGATGTTGGTCGTAATATCGGTCATGTGCTGCTGCAGCTCTTGCGCCAAATCATAGCGCTCGCTCGCTGGAAAATGCGCGATAAGGTCTTTTATGTTATCGGCAAGCGCAAAACTGCGCTGCAGAATCACCAGCTCGCGGTAATTATCCATGACCTATCCTTTGGATAGAATCATGAGACTAATTTTTGCTTTGGTCCACCAGTTTATTTTTGGCAATCCACGGCATCATGGCGCGCATTTTGGCGCCGGTCTGCTCGATGGGTAGCTTGGTGGTGGCTTCACGCCATTTTTCAAGGTTATGCGCCCCTTGGGTGGCGCGGTCGCCCATGAAATCTTTAGTGAATTTGCCCGATTGAATATCGGCCAGCACGCGCTTCATTTCCTTTTTCGTTTCTTCGGTAATGATGCGCGGACCCGTCACATAGTCACCATATTCCGCGGTGTTCGAAATGCTGTAGCGCATGTTGCTCATGCCACCTTCATAGAGCAGATCCACAATCAGCTTCAGCTCGTGCATGCACTCAAAATAGGCCATTTCGGGCGGATAGCCGGCTTCCACCAGCGTTTCAAAACCGGCATTCACCAGCGCGGTTACGCCGCCGCACAGCACGGCTTGTTCGCCAAACAGATCGGTTTCGCATTCGTCTTTGAAGTTGGTTTCGATGATGCCGCTGCGGCCACCACCCACCGCGCTTGCATAGCTCAGCGCCAAGTCTTTCGCTTTGCCGGAAGCATTCTGCGCCACGGCAATGAGGCAGGGCACGCCGCCACCTTTTTGATATTCACCACGCACCGTGTGGCCCGGGCCTTTGGGGGCGATCATGATCACATCCAAATCCGCACGCGGTTTGATGAGCTGGAAGTGAATGTTGAGGCCGTGGGCGAATGCAAGCGTTGCGCCTTGTTTCAAATTGTCGGCCAAATCGTGCGTGTAGAGGTCGGCCTGCAATTCATCGGGCGTCAGAATCATCACCACGTCGGCCCATTGGGCGGCGGCTTTTGGGTTCATCACTTCGAAGCCAGCGGCTTTCGCCTTATCAGCGGTTTTGCTGCCATCGCGCAGCGCGATGCGCACATTCTTCACGCCGGAATCTTTCAGGTTCAGCGCATGCGCATGGCCTTGGCTGCCATAGCCAATCACCGCCACGTTTTTAGCCTTGATAAGGTCAGGGTTGCAGTCTTTGTCATAATAGACATTGAGACCGATTGCATCGGTGGGCGATTGTTTTGCGGCGGCGGCGAATGACATAGGTTTCTCCTCAAGATTGAGGGGGGGTTCTAGCCATAAATAGGCAGTTTGCCAAGTAATTTATGCCTGAAATATATCTAAAACCACCATCACTAATTTATGCGAAACCACAAATTGCAGCCATTATTGGTGAAGGTAAGGTTATAGTCCGCGCTGGGGCTATTGAAATCTGTCACGCAGCGTGTCGTCAGCACGCTTGGGTCACCCGCATCGTAATGGGCCATAAATGATCCTGTGCCGGGCCTACCATCATCAATTTTGCTATCGATACTATAAGCCTCATCGGGCTTGATGATGCCCGCAACGAGCCCCGTAGAATAGGGACTGGCGGCCCCAAAATGCAGAAAATGCCACCCTGTGCTGCCATGAAGCGTTGCTGCGCTCATGTTCACGCCATTGATAACACCAACATAGGTAAACATTGCACCACCTTGACCCACGGCAATAGCTGGAAATTCGATTCCCATCGCCATAGCTTCCGTGAAACCCGATGAAGGCGAGTAACGGTAAGCCCCCTCAATCAAACCCGCTAGGCTCAATTGCTCCCACACGCGATAGCGTTCCGCGCCGCCACTCGTAGTACTAAAAACGAACCCATCGCCATCGCCATCGCAGGTACCGTTGGCCGCATTCACTGGAGCACCCGCATTGTTGGTGCAGCTGGTTGCCGTTTTGGCACCCCAAAAGGCGGTAGCGTTGGTCATGTCGCTCGGTAATGCGAAATATTTGTCACGAAAACTCATCATGGCGGTGCGGTAACCATCTTGCGTTCGGATGATCTTGCGCAGTTCCGATGCCCTGATCAGCGATTGCCCCGAAAGCACGCCGCCAACCAGCAGGCCAAGAATGACCAGTACGATACTTAGCTCGACGAGACTAAAACCATTTTTTTCAGTGACGGGGCGTTCCATTACTAGCCCTAAAGTAAAGAACCTACTGTAAAAATAAACTAACCCACGATGATAAAGATGAAAAGAGTTAGTTTTTAAATCCCCTTCTTCCCCCGCGCCACGCTGGCCACGCCGGTGCGGCACACTTCTACCAATCCAAGTGGACGCATCAAGTCGATGAAGCTGTTCACTTTTTCGGTGGGGCCGGTAATTTCGAACACGAAGCTTTCAATGGTGGTATCGACCGGTTTGGCGCGAAAAATATCGGCGATGCGCAGCGCTTCGTTGCGGTTTTCGCCGCCGCCCACCACTTTCACCAGCGCCAGTTCGCGCTCCACAAATGGTGATTCCACCGTCAGATCATGCACCTTGTGGACGGGGATCATGCGTTCCAGCAGGGCAATAATATGTTTAATTTTTGCGGCCGAACCATGGGTGACAATGGTAATGCGCGACAGGCGTTTTTTCAGGTCAACCTCGGCCACCGTCAGCGACCCAATGTTATAGCCCCGCGCGGAAAAAAGCCCCACCACGCGGTTCAGCACGCCGAATTCGTTATCCACCAGCACCGCCAAAATATGGCGATCCTCGAGGACTTCCTCGTCGGGAATATCATACACAATGTCGAGTACTTCAGCGGTCATGGGCGCATTTAAAGCGCAAAATGCAAGGAATCGCAAGGAAGAAGAGGTGATTTAGCTGCTTTTTATGGCACCATCGCGCTTACGGTTTTCAAGCGAGGCCACATTGGTCATATTCAGCTGCGCGGCTGCCGTTTGAATGCGATCTATTGCACGGCGAAATTGCAGTTCTTGTAGTGGGTTATATTTTTGCGCTTCCACATACTCGGTCATCGCTTCACGCACATTCAAACCGGTCAGCTTATGCCCTGAATTAACCGCCGCATTGGGGTTTTCTCTCTGCTCTTTCTCGCGCTCGGCAACCGTCAACGGCAGCTCATATTTATTGTAGTGGCGCGTCAATTCCTCCACCGATTTATCGTACCAATTCCGATAATCGGCAGCGAGTTCCGTGAGGGGCAGATCGCTCGCTTCTTTGGCTTCTTTAATGTTATCGCGCACGCGGTTAAAAATTGTGTGCAAATCCGGCAGCATCACATTCATGATGCGCTTGAGTTCGGCGTTGCCAGCTGCGTCGCGGTCTGATTGTTCAATGGTCATGGCCTAAGCCTGCCACAAAATCGTTGTGAAATCGTTAAGTTTTTGCGGATTTTTAGGCTGGTTCGCTCATCAGCGGCATGGGTTTGCGCTCTTGGTCAATGGCCACAAACACAAAGTCACCCTCGGTCACCAGCTCTTCTTTGTTGGTTTCTAAGCGCTCCACAATCACCTCCACATGCACGGTGATGCTGGTGCGCCCCGTGCGCAGCGTGCTGGCGTAACAAATCACACAATCACCCACATAAACGGGTTTATGGAACACCAGTTTATCAACCGCCACTGTCACAATGCGGGCATGGGTGAGTTTGCGCGCATGCAGATAGGCCGCCAAATCCATCTGGCCTATAATCCACCCGCCGAACATGTCGCCATGCAGGTTCAGGTCGCCCGGCATCGCGACGACTTTGATGACGAGTTCGCGATTAGTATTGGTCATTTGTTTTACCTCTAACCCATGTTTTTTGTGGTCGGCCGAATGCTAGAAGCGCTTGCCGCGGGGGTAAGCCGCAGCGTAGCAGCGCTACGTGAGGACTTGCGCGCGTGGACGCGACGACGCAGGCGGTCTGCCACAAAGAAACATCATACGCGGTTCTTATCCAACACGGGGGCGGCTTCATCGGGGCCAAGCACCAGTTCGTGGTGGGCGGCGCCGGCGGGAATCATGGGGTACACATTTTCCGTCGGGTCCACCCAGCAATCAAACAGCACGGGGCCGGGGTGTGCAAGCATTTCGGAAATCGCCGCATCCAGCTTCGCCGGGTCTTTGCAGCGAATGCCCTTCATGCCAAACGCTTCGGCGCATTTCACAAAATCAGGCAGGCTGTCCATATAGCTCTCGCTATAGCGGCTGGAATAAAACATCTCCTGCCACTGGCGCACCATGCCCATGTAATGGTTGTTCAAAATCATAATTTTCACCGGCAGGCGATATTGCACCGCCGTGCTCATTTCCTGAATATTCATCATGAACGATGATTCGCCCGTCACGCACACGACGGGTTTTTTGGCATGGGCGATTTGCACACCAATGGCAGCGGGGAAGCCATAGCCCATGGTGCCAAGGCCGCCGCTGGTCATCCAGCGGTTGGGCCTATCATACAGAATATGCTGCGCGGCCCACATCTGGTGCTGGCCCACATCGGTGGTAATATAAAAATCTTTTTTTGCCAGATGATGATTCAAACGGCGCAGCGCGTGCTGCGGTTTAATATGTTTGCCCACCTGCTTATAGCCAAAGCTATCGCG
>CANEUT010000052.1 GCA_947441895.1 Rickettsiales bacterium
GAAATAGAGCACCTTCTCGAGGTCCTTGAGCATCATTTCCAGAATGGTGCCGATGCGCGATGGCAGCGACTTCATGAACCAGATATGCGCAACGGGTGCAGCCAGCTCGATGTGGCCCATGCGCTCACGGCGCACTTTGCTGGTGGTTACTTCCACGCCGCATTTTTCGCAGACGATGCCGCGATATTTCATGCGCTTATATTTGCCGCACAAACATTCGTAATCTTTGATGGGGCCAAAGATACGGGCGCAGAACAAACCATCACGCTCGGGCTTGAACGTGCGGTAGTTGATAGTCTCTGGCTTTTTCACTTCGCCAAAGCTCCAGCTGCGGATTTTCTCCGGCGACGCAATTGCGATTTTAATTTCGTCGAATTGCTTGGTCTGTTGCATTTGACCGAAGATATTCATCAACTCATTAGCCATAGTGAACCCCTAAATTTTCAAAACGCTTTATCTTTAGTGTGTCATCCTGAGCGAAGCGAAGGATCTCAAATCGATAGAGATTCTTCGGCTTCGCCTCAGAATGACAATAATGCCTACGCCTCTTTTTCAACCAGATCGACGTTGAGGCCAAGCGAGCGCAGCTCTTTCACCATCACGTGGAATGATTCTGGAATACCCGATTCGAAGCTGTGGTCGCCGCGCACGATGGATTCGTACACTTTGCTACGACCGGCCACGTCATCGGATTTCACCGTCAACATTTCCTGCAAGGTATAAGCAGCACCGTAAGCCTGAAGTGCCCAGCACTCCATCTCCCCGAAGCGCTGACCACCGAACTGTGACTTACCACCCAGCGGTTGCTGAGTAACAAGGCTGTATGGCCCAATGGAACGGGCGTGGATTTTATCATCCACCAAGTGGTGCAGTTTCAGGATGTAGATGTAGCCCACCGTCACTTCACGGTCAAAAACATCACCGGTACGACCATCGACCAGAGTCACCTGACCGGATGATTTGTGACCGGCATATTTCAGCCATTTTTCGATGTCCTTTTCTTTCGCGCCATCAAACACGGGCGTGGCGAATGGAACACCTTTGGTGACGTTTTTGGCGAGTTCGAAGAGCGCGCTTTGATCCATTTTCTTGATCTCAGCTTGGTTCTCTTTTTCCTCGTAAACATCGAGCAGTTTGTCGCGCAACGTGTCGAGTTTCGCACCGCGTTGAACGCCTTCCAGCATGTCGCCAATTTGGCGACCAATGCCGGCCGATGCCCAGCCCAGGTGGGTCTCAAGAATCTGCCCCACGTTCATACGCGATGGTACGCCCAGCGGGTTCAGCACAATATCAACCGGACGACCATCTTCAAGGTGCGGCATATCTTCTACCGGCACAATGTTCGAGATCACCCCTTTGTTACCATGGCGGCCTGCCATTTTATCGCCAGGCTGCAGTTTGCGTTTCACGGCCACGAAGACTTTCACCATCTTCAGCACACCTGGCATCAAATCATCGCCCGATTGTACTTTTTCGACTTTTTCTTCGAAGCGTTTGTTCAGCGAGTCCACCGCATCGTCGAGCTGCTTTTTCAGCGCCTCAACTTGCTTCATGGCTTTCTCGTCTTTCAACGCAATCTGCCACCACAAACCGCGCGCGGTTTCGTTCAATTGCTCATCGGTAATGGCCTTATCGGTTTTGAAACCTTTTGGACCTTTGACCGCGGTTTTACCCAGCAGCAATTCACGTAAGCTGCCGTAAACATAACGCTCGGCAATACCACGCTCATCGTCTCTATCTTTTGCAAGACGGTCGATTTCAGCGCGTTCGATGGCAATCGCGCGTTCATCTTTCTCGATACCGCGACGGCTGAAGATACGCACGCCCACGATGGTACCCTGGTTGCCCGGAGGCAGACGCAGCGAGCTATCACGAACATCGGATGCTTTTTCACCGAAAATGGCGCGCAGCAATTTCTCTTCTGGCGTCATTGGGCTTTCTGATTTTGGCGTTACTTTACCCACCAGAATGTCGCCCGGGCGAACTTCGGCACCGATATGCACTACGCCGATTTCATCGAGCGAGCGCAGGGCTTCTTCGCCCACATTTGGAATGTCACGGGTGATTTCTTCGGGCCCGAGCTTCGTATCGCGCGCCATCACTTCGAACTCTTCGATGTGAATGGAGGTGAAACGATCTTCCGCAACCAGACGCTCCGAAATCAGGATCGAATCTTCGTAGTTGTAACCGTTCCATGGCATGAACGCGACGAGCATGTTCTGACCCAAGGCCAGTTCACCAAGCTCGGTCGATGGACCATCCGCAATCACGTCACCGGCTTTCACCTGGTCACCCACTTTAACGATTGGGCGCTGGTTAATGCAGGTGTTTTGGTTGCTGCGTTGGAATTTCTGCAGCGTGAAAATATCCACGATGGGGGTACCATCGGCGTTTTTCTCGTTGCAACGAATCACGATACGGTTGGCGGCCACTTGGTCGACCACGCCATCGCGGCGGGTGGTAATGGCAGCACCCGAATCACGCGCAACGATTTCTTCCATGCCGGTACCAACCAGCGGCGCATCGGCGCGAACCAGTGGCACAGCCTGACGTTGCATGTTCGAACCCATCAGTGCGCGGTTCGCATCATCATTCTCAAGGAACGGAATGAGCGCGGCCGCAACCGATACCAGCTGCTTCGGCGCCACATCCATAAAGTCAATCTGGTCAGGTGCGCTCATCACGAAGTCGCCGTTCTTACGGCAGCTTACCAGGTCTTCCGTCAGCTTACCGCCATCGAGCGTGGCGTTGGCCTGCGCAATGGTGTAGCGGCCTTCTTCAATCGCCGACAGATACACCACTTCACCCAGCACTTTACCGTCTTTCACTTTACGGTAGGGCGTTTCGATGAAGCCATATTTGTTGATACGGGCATAGGTCGCCATCGAGTTGATGAGACCGATGTTCGGACCTTCCGGCGTTTCAATGGGGCAGATGCGGCCATAATGCGTTGGGTGCACATCGCGCACTTCGAAGCCGGCACGTTCACGCGTCAGACCGCCGGGCCCAAGGGCCGACAGACGACGTTTGTGCGTAATTTCAGAAAGCGGGTTGGTTTGATCCATGAACTGCGACAGCTGGCTGCTGCCGAAGAATTCACGCACCGCAGCCACCAATGGCTTGGCGTTAATCAGGTCATGCGGCATCACCGTGTCGATATCCACACTGCTCATACGCTCGGTAATACCACGCTCCATGCGCAGCAAACCCAAGCGGAATTGGTTCTCCATCAGCTCGCCCACGCTACGCACGCGGCGGTTGCCGAGGTGATCGATATCATCGATTTCGCCAACGCCATCTTTCAGCGCTACTAAGGTTTTAATGGTGTTGATGATGTCTTCGTTGGTCAACACGCCCACTTCTTCTTTGTGGTTGAGGCCAAGGCGGGCATTCATTTTCACACGACCCACTTCGCTCAAATCATAGCGCTCAGTTTCAAAAAACAGCGATTTGAACAGGGTTTCCGCGGCTTCGGCAGTGGTTGGCTCACCGGGGCGCATCACGCGGTAGATGTCGATCAGCGCGTCATCTTTCGTCATGTTCTTATCGGCAACGAGGGTGTTGCGGATGTAAGCGCCAACATTCACATGGTCAATCGCGAGCACGGGAATTTCGTTCACGCCATTATCGGCCAGGGTTTTCACCAATGCTGCGGTCAGCTCATCACCTGCCTCGGCATAAATTTCGCCGGTTTTTTTGTTGATGAGGTCCGACGCAACATACGAACCCAGAATGAATTCTTCTGGCACCAGAATTTCTTTCAGGCCAGCTTCTTCCAGCTTCTTCACGGCGCGCGGGCTAAGCTTGCTGCCGTTCTCGGCAACCACTCTCTCCGTCTTTGCATCCACCAGATCAAAGGTCAGTTTTGCGCCGCGCCATGCATCCGGGGTGAACGCAACGGTCCAACCTTTTTTGCCGTTCTTGAACTGGCGGGTTTGATAGAAGGTGTTGAGGATTTGCTGGTTATCCATGCCCAGTGCACGCAGCATGCTGGTCGCGGGCAATTTGCGGCGACGGTCAATGCGCACATGCACCAGATCTTTGGCGTCGAATTCGAAATCGAGCCACGAACCGCGGTAGGGGATCACGCGGGCGGAATAAAGATATTTGCCCGAGCTATGGGTTTTGCCGTGGTCATGATCGAAGAACACGCCAGGCGAACGGTGCATTTGCGAAACAATCACGCGCTCGGTGCCGTTGATGGTAAAGGTACCATTTTCGGTCATCAGCGGAATGTCGCCCATGTAAACATCTTGTTCTTTGATGTCTTTAATTTCGCGGGCACCGGTATCGGCATCCACCACCCACACAATCAAGCGCAGGGTCACGCGCAGCGGGGCAGCGTAATTGATGCCGCGTTGACGGCACTCATCCACGTCGTATTTCGGACGGTCGAATTCATAGCGCACATATTCCAGTGTGCTGGTTTCAGCGAAATCTTGGATTGGGAACACCGATTTGAACACGGCGTGCAGGCCAGTGCCTTTGCGATCTTTAATGGGCACGTACATTTGCAAAAATTGCTCGTACGAGTTCTTCTGCACCTCAATGAGGTTCGGCAAGCTGGTTGCCGAGAGCATGGTGCCAAAATTTTTGCGGATGCGTTTGCGCGAGGTGAAGGAATGCGTGAAGGTGGTTGCCGACTGAGCCATAATGTTCCTACCGAATGGGAAAATATTTCATGAATCTAGTTTTGCGCGCTAAGACCGTACGCGCCGACGGCATTCATCGTAAGGCCCAAGCACTGTAACGCGAGAAAGGAGCCCCACCAAAAATCGGTGAGGCCCCTTCGCGGTTAGGCTTGCGCCGGAAGTAGCACTACTTGAGTTCTACTTTTGCGCCAGCAGCTTCGAGCTGCTTTTTGAACTTGTCAGCGTCTTCTTTGTTAACGCCTTCTTTTACTGGCTTCGGTGCGGCTTCTACCAGGTCCTTGGCTTCTTTCAAGCCCAGACCGGTAATCGCACGCACTTCCTTAATCACGTTGATTTTGTTCGCGCCAGCATCGGCCAAAACAACCGTGAATTCGGTTTTCTCTTCTGCAGCGGCAGCAGCAGGTGCAGCAGCAGCGGCAGCAGCTACTGGAGCAGCAGCCGATACGCCCCATTTTTCTTCCAGAAGTTTGCTGAGTTCAGCAGCTTCCAAAACGCTGAGAGCCGACAGCTTCTCAACCAAATCATTCAAATTCGACATAACTAAATTCCCTTCACCAAATTAAAAAACAAAAATTAAAAAACTAAAACTATGCGCCTTTCGTGGCATATGCCCCGAAAACACGCGCCAACTGGCCAGCCGGCGCTTGAAGCACGCCTGCGATTCTAGTTGCGGGCGTTTGCAACAGCGCAATGATTTTGGCACGCAATTCATCGAGGCTTGGCAAGGTTGCCAGCTGATTAATTGCGGCTTTATCAAGCACGGTGTCACCAAATGCGCCGCCGACCAGCACCAGTTTTTCGTTCTTCTTCGCAAACTCGCTCAGGGTTTTTGCTGCCGCTATCGGATCGTTCGCATACGCGATCGCCGTCGGCCCCTTGAACAAGTGCGAGATTTTTTCGTAAGCCGTGCCACCGATGGCACGCTTAGCAAGCAGGTTCTTGGTCACGCGGAAATTGGCACCGGCTGCACGAATTTTCACGCGCAGGTCAGTGATTTCAGCAACCGTCAAACCCTTATAGTGAGCGACGAGCACGATGCCAGCGTCTTTCACGTCAGCGTTCGTGGATTCGATCCATTGTTGTTTAAATGCGCGATTCTTTGCCATAAATTCCCCTATGCCGCCACGTTCAGCACATCGGCCAGATCAATTTTGATCCCAGGGCCCATGGTGCTAGAGATAGCGATTTTCTTGATGTAGTTGCCTTTAACGCCTGCAGGCTTCGCCTTGTTCACGGCGTCAATGAAGCTACGGATATTCTCGGAAATCGCGTTATCAGCGAAGCTGAGCTTGCCAACACCCGCGTGAATGATCGCCGCCTTTTCGCACTTAAACTCAACCTGACCGGCTTTAGCGGCTTTCACTGCTTTTTCCACATCAGGCGTTACGGTGCCCAGTTTTGGGTTTGGCATCAAGCCGCGAGGCCCGAGGATTTTACCGATTTTACCAACGGTACCCATCATGTCTGGCGTTGCGATACACACGTCAAAGTTAATAACGCCTTTTTGGATTTGGTCCGCGAGATCATCGCCACCCACCACATCAGCGCCGGCTTTCTTCGCCGCTTCAAGCTTGTCGCCTTTGGCAAACACAGCCACGCGCACTTCCTTACCCAGACCATGCGGCATGGGCACAAGGCCACGCACCAGCTGATCCGATTGGGTAGGATCGATGCCCAGATTGATAGCAACATCAACCGTTTGGTCGAATTTGGTTTTGCCCGACGATTTCAGGATCGATACAGCTTCGCTGAGCGCGTAGAGCTTTGTAGGCTCTACTTTCGCAACGGCCGATTTAATACGTTTACCAGCCATCTTACGCCTCCACCACTTCAATGCCCATCGAAACGGCTGAGCCAGCAATCATGCGGCAAGCAGCGTCGATGTCATGTGCGTTCATATCTTGCATTTTCTGCTTAGCGATCTCTTGAATCTGCTTCATGTTCACTTTACCAACCAGCTCTTTACCGGTGGTGCCGGTGCCTTTGGCAATGCCGGCGGCTTTCATGAGGAAGTAAGCCACGGGGGGCTGCTTCATAATGAAGGTGAACGAGCGATCTTTATACGCCGTGATGACCACCGGAATGGGCATGCCAGGCTCTTTTTGCTGAGTCGCAGCGTTGAATTGCTTACAGAATTCCATAATGTTGAGGCCCGCTTGACCAAGCGCCGGACCAATCGGTGGGGCTGGGTTTGCTTTGCCTGCCGGAATTTGCAGTTTAATGTATCCGGTAATCTCTTTAGCCATTTTATACTCTCTTTTGGTGTGTCAGTCCGGTCGAAAACACCATGTTTTCTGCGGCTGTTTGCGGCCTTCGCTTGCGCAATAGCCTCCCAAACGGAGTCGGGACTATAGACATCAAATTCCGGATTGCAAGTGGTTTTTAGTTTTTAGTTCGCGTTCAAGCGCCACGCGAGCTTTCGGCCTCAATGGCCGTGTCGAAAAATGCTGCCCACGCACATTTTCCTCCGCCAAAGCGCGACTCTTCAAACAACTCGTAAAGATTTATGCGCGCCGCGCAGCCTTTAGGCCGCTTCAATATGCATGCGTAGCCTTCCATGGCGAGCCGCGAAGCGAATGGGGTTTGGGGGCAAGGCCCCCTTCAATCTAATGCTTTATAGATGGATCCCCGCCTACGCGGGGATGACGGGTTCGTAAAGCTCGCGTTGCTCGCTAACTCTAGCCCGTCACTTTGTGAACTTGGTCAAACGTCAGCTCCACCGGCGTCGCACGACCGAAGATCGATACCGACACTTTCAGTTTCTGACGATCATCATCCACGTCTTCCACCACACCCACGAAGCTTTCGAACGGACCGTCGATAATTTTGACGTTCTCGCCTGATTCGAAATGCACCTTGTGACGTGGCGATGCAACACCCTCTTCCACCGCATTGAAAATGGCCAATGCTTCTTTTTCGGTGATTGGCTGCGGACGAATGCCCTTGCCACCCAAAAAGCCGGTCACTTTCGGCGTGGTTTTTACAATCTGCCAGGTGGCGTCGGTCATATCCATTTTCGCCAGCACATAGCCCGGGAAGAATTTGCGTTCGGCGGTGGTTTTTTTACCGCGACGCACTTCCACAATATTCTCCGTGGGCACCACCACCTGCTCGAACGATTCCGTGAGGCCCTTTTGGGCAGCGGTTTCCAAAATGGCTTGCGCCACTTTCTTCTCGAAGCCCGAATGGGCATGAATAATATACCAGCGCTTGGCTTTACCGGCGGCCACGGGTGCGACAACGGCTTCCGCAGCGATTTCTTCGTTATTGGCGACAGCTTCGTTCATTAGTTTGCTCCTAAACCGAGAATCACGCGAATGCCCCAGGCAAAAAACCCATCGACCAGCATAAAGAACAAACCGGCGAACAAGCCCAGAACCAGAACCATCGCGGTCGAGATCATGGTTTCTTTACGGGTTGGCCACGTCACGCGCGACACTTCGGTGCGCACTTCGCGGATAAATTTGGCTGGGTTAATTTGCGCCATAACGGCATCCTTTTGTTATTTTAATTCATTTTTGCAGATACAAAAATGCACACCGTTTTGGGGGTGTGCGGCGGTCTATATAGCTTGCCTTCGCGGCTTTGGCAAGTAGTGAGTTCTAGTGGTTCTTGATAGATTCTCCATCGACGCTTTTTTGATTGGCGAGCAAGCTCGCGTTGTGGGCGAAGTCGCCCCCAAACCCCCTCGCTATCGCGGCTCGCCATGGAAGGCTACGCACTAGCTACTGGAACGGTTGTAGAGTGCGCGCGTAGCGCTTTATGGCGCGAGCCGGAGCGAAGCGAACGAGGGGGAGCGTTAGCGGGGGCGGGACGCCCCCCCCGTGCGCTTGCGCACACCCACAAATCTGCTATAATGTCCTCAGGCCACGTATGGCCCGGTGTCCGAATGAATTGGGCATCCATGCTTCAGGTAGACGCAGCAATCGATTCGCCAAGCATCAGGTAGATGATGCGTTCGAAACTGATTGTTGTGGTTATGGCTTTGTCTGCTTTGTCGCAGGCTGGTTACACCACCAGCCCGACAGTGAACGCCTACAACCGCGCCAGTGCTAAGCTGGGCGACCAGTCATTCATTCTCACCACGCAGCTACGTTTTGTGCGCCTTTCCGATGATGCGGGAAGCATCACCATCGCTAGCCGCTATCAGGCCGATATTACCAGTTCCAAAGCCGCGCTTGGCAATAGCAATCAGGCCAGCAGCCTTCTGGAAATAGCCAATAGCAGCCTTTCCACCATTAATGACCTGTTAAACGCTGCCCGCACATTGGTGGTAAATGCCCAAACCGGCCAATATAATGACCGCGAACTCACCGAAATTGACGTAACACTGGCCGATCAGCTGAGCGAAATTGATCGCATTGCCAGCACCACCACATTCAACGGCATCACACTGCTCGATGGTTCGCTAAGCAGCAGCTTCACCGTCAGCATGGGCGATAGTGGCACCATCACGCTCACCATCAGCGCTGCCAACACCACGCGGCTTTTTCCCGGTGGTGCGCTTTCGTTGGCCACGCCCGTCCTTGCCGCC
>CANEUT010000053.1 GCA_947441895.1 Rickettsiales bacterium
GCAAGAGAAACTCTCGCGCGATTCACGTGGTGGCAAAGGTGGCAAAGGCAAAGCCGCAGCTGCGAAAGCTGCCCCTGCCTCTTCCACCAAAAAAGAAGCCTTCGCTGAAGAAGCGAAGAAAGCCGCTACTGCCAAAGCTAAAAAGGTAGAAGTACCGTTTGAAGCTGCCGTTGCCGCCGAAGCAGCTCCGGCTGCTGAAGCCAAAGCCAAAAAAGCCGCTAAAAAATCGGCCTAACGCAATGTGATTAAAACGGGGTGAGCGCTTTGGCCCTCGCCCCGTTTGTCTCACCCACTCAAAACTGCAAGGAGACCCCAATGTCTGCACAACTCATTAAAGAACTCCGCGAGCGCTCGGGCGCTGGCATGATGGATTGCAAAAAAGCACTCGATGAAGCCAAGGGCGATATCGAAGCCGCGATTGACCTTCTGCGTAAAAAAGGTTTGGCACAAGCGGCTAAAAAATCGGGTCGCGTGGCGGCGGAAGGTTTGGTTGCCGTTGTTTCGACCGGCGCCAACGCTGCCGTGGTTGAGCTGAACTCGGAAACCGATTTCGTGGCACGTAACGAACAATTCCAAACGCTGGTGCATGAAGTGGCCAACGAAGCGCTTGCTTCGGGCACCGATATCGAAGCCCTGAAAAAGCAAAAAATGGGCGCGACCGGTAAAACCGTTGAAGAAGCCATCACCAACGCCATCGCCACCATTGGCGAGAACATGAACCTGCGTCGCGTGGAAACGCTGAACGTGAAAAGCGGCGTGGTTGCCAGCTATGTTCACGGCGCCGTGAAGCCCGGCCTTGGCAAAATTGGCGTGCTGGTTGCGCTGGAATCAACCGGTAAAACCGATGTGCTGAACGCACTGGGCAAACAAATCGCCATGCACGTGGCTGCGGCGAAACCAGAAGCGCTGAACCGTGAATCGGTGGATGCGGGTTCACTGGAACGCGAACGCAAAGTGCTGATCGAGCAAGCGGTTGCTTCGGGCAAACCACCAGAAGTGGCTGAGAAAATGGTCGAAGGCCGCATTCGTAAATATTACGAAGAAGTAGTGCTGCTCGACCAACTGTTCGTCATCGACGGCAAAACCAAAATCGCTGACGTGGTGAAAGCCGCTGAAGCTGAAGCTGGCGCCCCAATCACCCTTAGCGGCTTTGTTCGCTTTGGCCTTGGTGAAGGCATCGAGAAAGCCGAAGATGATTTCGCCGCGGAAGTGGCAAAAGTTTCGGGCGTTGCCTAGGCAATGCGTCACCCCGTCGAAGGACGGGGTCCATGCAAGAAATGGATACCGGCCTACGCCAGTATGACAAAAATATAATGAAAAAGGTCGGGCATTGTCTCGGCCTTTTTTATTTGCTAATCTGGCCCGATGAAAAACATATGCTACATTATGATTTTGCTAACCCTCGCCGCCTGTGCCAGCACCACGGCCGATTCCTATCAAGGCATCACCATCACCACCACGCCGCCCGGCGCATTATGCACTGCCAAAAGCGATGCTGGCCAATCATCACTGGCACAAACACCTGGCACCATGAGTGTCAAACGCGCCTTTGCACCGCTGACTATTCAATGTGCAAAATCGGGCTATGCCACCGCTAAAATCACGCTTGAGGCACAAACACGCAACCGCGCCTTCGGTAACATTCTGCTGGGTGGCGTGCCCGCGCTGGCCGATGCCTATACCGGCGATGGTTACGAATACGCACCCGCTGAAGTTGTGCTGAAGCTGACAAAGAAATAGCACCCCGTTTTCCGCTTGTAGTTTCAGAGAATAACGCTAGTTCTAACCCATCCCCATGGAGAGCTACGCATGACAACTGTCCCCCTGCCCCAAACCCAGCCTGCGCCACGTTATCAACGCGTGTTGATTAAAGTTTCCGGTGAGGCATTGATGGGTGACAAAGGCTATGGCCAAGATTTGGGCACCATTCAGCGCATCGCGAACGATATCAAACAAGTGGCCGATATGGGCGTGCAAGTGTGCGTGGTGGTTGGCGGCGGCAACATTTTCCGTGGCATTTCGGGCGCAGCGCAAGGTATGGAGCGCAGCAGCGCCGACTATATGGGCATGTTGGCCACCATTTTGAACGCGCTGGCCATTCAAAACATTCTCGACCAAACCGGCATTGAAACCCGCGTGCTTTCCGCCATTGAAATGGACCAGGTGTGCGAGCCCTACATTCGCCGCCGCGCCATTCGCCACCTCGAACGTGGACGTGTAGTGATTTTCGCCGGTGGCATTGGCAGCCCCTATTTCACCACCGACACCACCGCTGCACTCCGCGCTTCGGAAATGCAGTGCGATGCGCTGCTGAAGGGCACGCAGGTCGATGGCGTGTATGATTCGGACCCCAAGAAAAACAAGGACGCCGTGCGCTTTGAAACCCTCACCTATCACGATGTGTTGGCGAAAGATTTGAAAGTGATGGACGCCGCCGCCATTTCGCTGGCACGCGAAAACAACATTCCCATTCTTGTATTTTCCATTCACCAAGCTGGCTCGTTCGCACGTGTTATTTGCGGCGAAGGCCACTGCACCACCATTAAAAATTAACGGAGACAATCATGATTGCTGACCTCACCAAACGGATGGACGGCGCGCTGAACGCGCTTCACCATGATTTCGGAAGCCTGCGCACCGGCCGAGCCAGCCCCAACGCACTGGATGCGGTAATGGTCGATGCCTATGGCAGCATGTTGCCGCTGAATCAGGTGGGTAACGTGACCGCCCCTGAAGCACGCCTTATTTGCGTTTCTGTGTGGGATAAAAGCATGGTAAAAGCGGTTGAGAAAGCCATTCGCGAATCAGACATGGGCCTGAACCCTGCCGTCGATGGCCAAACCATTCGCGTGCCCATTCCCGCCCCGTCGGAAGAGCGCCGTAAAGAAATGGTGAAAGTGGCCCATAAATATGCCGAAAACGCCAAAGTGGCCGTGCGCAATATTCGCCGCGACGGTATGGATGAGCTTAAGAAGCAGGAAAAAGAGAAAAAGATTTCGGAAGATATGATGCATGGTGAGTCGGATAAAATTCAGAAATTGACCGATGATTACGTCAAAAAAATTGATGAGCTAGTTGTCGTTAAAGAAAAAGATATTCTGAGCGTATAAATGCAACCTGCCTTACAGGCATCTGAGCCACAAAAAAAAGCTCTTCCACAGCATATTGCCATTATTATGGATGGTAATGGCCGTTGGGCAAAAGAACGCGGCGTAAGCCGTGTGCGTGGCCACAGTGAAGGCGCAGAAGCATTACGGCGGTTGCTTGATGCTTGCAACACCCGCCCATTCATTAAACATCTCACGCTTTATGCCTTTTCGACCGAAAACTGGAACCGCGCTCCCGATGAGGTGGAAGATTTGATGAATCTGCTGCGTCACTACATCAAGCGCGAATCGGCCACGCTGTATGAAAACGGTGTGCGCATGTGTTTTATTGGCAATCGAGCAAGTCTGGCACACGATATTCAGAGTGATTTGACGGAAGTAGAAGCCCTGACCGCTGCCAATACGCGGCTCACTGTCACGATTGCCCTTTCTTATGGCGCCCGCCAAGAATTAGTATGCACCATGCGCCGCATTGCTGAAAAAGTAGCCGCCGGTGAAATTGAACCTGCGGAAATTACCGAAGCCACCATCACCAGCCATTTGCACACGGCCGGCACGCCCGACCCTGATTTATTGGTTCGCACTGGCGGCGAAGAGCGTTTGAGCAATTTTTTGCTATGGCAATCGGCTTATACCGAGCTTTATTTCAGTGAATTGCTGTGGCCCGATTTTGCAGCCGAACATCTGGACCGCGCTATTGAAAGTTTTGGCCAACGCGAGCGTCGCTTTGGTACTCGTAACGAAAGTTAACCTCACATTTACTGTCATCCCCGCGTAGGCGGGGATCTCGGGCCGAGTGCCGTGCAGCCTTAGATTCCAGCTTTCGCGGGAATGACGAAAGAAAAAAAATGATGTCGCCTGAACTTAAAACCCGCACCATCAGCGCCGTAATTTTGGGGTCCGCAGTAGTTTTTATCACCTGGTGGAACCCCATTAGCTTTAATGTGATGTGCGCGCTGGGCGGCATGATTCTCTGGCGCGAATGGCGCAATCTTACACGCGACCGTGGTCCTCAATTTTTCCTACTTGGCCTTGTTTACATTACCGCTGCTGTTGCTGCCCTCATTTACCTGCGCCAACAGAATATCAATATTTTACTCGCCGTTTTTGCCATTGTGTGGACGGGTGACATTGCCGCTTACGTGACAGGAAAATTATTTGGCCGCCACAAAATTGCCCCCCATATTAGCCCCGGCAAAAGCTGGGAAGGGCTTGTGGGTGCAATGATTTCCAGCGCCGCTGTGGCAGCATGGCTGGGGCATGTGGCACCTATTCCCCACGCCCTATTGGGTGCCTTTTTTGCCGTGTTGGGTTTAGGTGGCGATTTGTTTGAATCATCCCTCAAGCGCCATGCAGGCGTAAAAGACAGCGGCACCATCATCCCTGGCCATGGCGGCCTGTTCGACCGGGTGGATGCCCTGCTTCCCTGCGTTATTTTTGCAGGTGTTGTACTATACATTCGCCTGAATGTTAGCTAGCATCACGCGATGCATAGCAGCGCCCGCATGAACACCATTTCAACGACCATCCAACGCAAGATAACCATTCTTGGCGCAACGGGATCGATTGGCGAAAGCACATTGCGGGTCATTGCCCAACATCCCAATCAATTTTCCATTACCGCCCTCACCGCGCAGAACAATGCCGATAAGCTGATTGCGCTGGCCCAGCAATTTCGCCCCGTTATGGTGGCCATAGGCGATGAAACAAAAGTTGCAGAAGTCAAATCGGCACTCGCATCGCTGGGCATTCGCGTAACGGGGGGTGCCGCTGGCATTGCGGAAGCGGCCGCCCAAGCGACCGATATCACCGTGGCCGCTATTGTGGGTGCGGCAGGCCTAGCCCCTGTAATGGAGGCCATTAAGCAAGGCGGCGCGGTGGCACTGGCCAATAAAGAAGCGCTGGTGTGCGCCGGCGCACTGGTAACCCGCGCCTGCACCACGCATGGCACCACGTTGCTACCGGTTGATTCGGAACATAACGCTATTTTTCAGGTGCTGAATATTAATCAGCGCGCCAATGTTGAAAAAATTACCCTTACTGCCTCGGGCGGGCCGTTGCTGAATCGTCCGCTGGAAACCATGAAAAACGTAACACCCGAAGAAGCGGTGAAGCACCCGCGTTGGAGCATGGGTGCTAAAATTTCGGTCGATTCCGCCACCATGATGAATAAAGGGCTGGAGCTGATTGAGGCGCATTATTTGTTCAATATGCCCGCCGCGCAGATGGACGTATTGATTCACCCACAATCCATCATCCACTCGATGGTCCATTATGATGATGGTTCGGTGCTGGCCCAGCTTGGTATGCCCGATATGGCCATTCCCATTGCCTATGCGCTTAGCTGGCCCAACCGACTGAACGTGAACACGCCGCGCTTAAATTTAGCCGAAATTGCGAAGCTTGAATTTTCGCAGGTGGAAGCAACACGCTTTCCCGCCCTTGCCCTTGCCCGTGCCGCGCTTGAGGCTGGACCCGCCCACATGATTGCGCTGAACGCCGCCAATGAAATTGCCGTGGCACGTTTTTTAGCGGATGAAATTGCTTTTACTTCTATTGCCAGCACCGTTGCCCGCGTGCTAGAAACCGCACCCACACACCCCATTAACACGATGGAAGATGTGCTGGCCGCCGACCACGCCGCCCGCGCCAAAGCGAAGGAAATTTAGCCCATGCTCGATATCATACAATCTGGCTTCCATTATGTTTGGTCGTTCGCGCTCATCATCAGCATTATTGTTTTTGTTCATGAAGGCGGACATTTTTTAGTGGCGCGCCTGTGCGGCGTGAAGGTGGAAGTATTTTCGATTGGTTTTGGTCGTGAAATTCTTGGCCGCACCGATCGCCAAGGCACGCGCTGGAAAATTAGCTTATGGCCACTGGGCGGTTATGTAAAAATGTATGGTGATGCCGGGGCTGCCAGCACGCCTGATAATGCGCTAATGAGCGACATGTCCGATGCCGATAAAAAACGCAGCTTTCACCACCAACCGCTATGGGCCAAATCGCTGATTGTGGCGGCCGGTCCCGCTGCCAATTTTATTTTAGCTATTGCCGTGTTCACCTATTTTATTTTCACCGTGGGTCTTTCTTCTACGCAGCCATTGGTGGGCGAAATTGTGCCCAAAAGTCCCGCTGAAATGGCGGGCCTGCAAACGGGTGACCGCATTATTCGCATCGACACGCGCACGGTAAAAACCTTCAACGATATTCCTGAAGCGCTACTGACCAATTTAGGAACCCCCGTGCAATTACACATTGTGCGCGGCGAAAAATCATTCGATTTAACGATCACCCCCACCACCATCGAAGAAAAAGATGCGTTGGGGAATACACAAAAACGACCCCTCATCGGCATTCGTAGCCAAAAAATCACCTATGAGAATGTGGGACTTTTGGCTGCCGTTGCAGCCGCCACCGAGCGCACCTATGATATGTGCGTCACCTCGCTGCACGTGCTTGGGCAAATGATTGCCGGCAAACGCAGCACCGACGATTTGAAGGGGCCGCTGGGTATTGCAAAACTCTCAGGCGATGTGACCAGCCAGGGCGACACAACCGGCCAAACATTGCGCATGATTTTATGGTTCGTGGCGCTGCTTTCGGTGAATCTGGGGCTGGTGAATTTGTTCCCCATTCCCATGCTCGATGGCGGGCACTTGTTGTTTTACTGCATCGAGGGTCTGCGCGGCCGCCCTTTGGCCGAACGTGTGCAGGAATACAGCTTCCGTTTTGGTGTGGCGCTGATTGGCAGCCTGATGGCCCTGTCGCTATTTAATGATGTGCGACAAATGCTTTAGAAAATCATCGATTAAAATCGACTATTTTCTTGCCAGCATGCCTTTTTTGCCGCAGTGGTGAACGCGATGAATTACATATCGCGGATTTTACTGCTAACCCTGTGGAGTGCGGTGCTTATTGCGCCTGTGTCTGCACGTGCCGATGACGTCATCAAAGACATCGCTGTTTCGGGCACGCAGCGCATCGAAAAAGATGCAGTGCTCACCTATTTGGGACTTCGCACTGGTCAAAGCGTCTCGCGTTACGATCTCGATAGCGCACTGAAAAAACTTTATGATACCGGCTTCTTTTCAGACGTGGATTTGGAAAATAATGGTGGTTCGCTAAATGTAAAAGTGACGGAAAACCCAAGCATTAACCAAATTATTTTTGAAGGTAATGATAAAATTGCCAAGGAAGATTTGGAAAAAGAAATATCGCTGAAATCGCGCTCTATCTACACCCGCCCCAAAGTACAAAATGACCTGAAACGCCTGCTTGACGTCTATCGTCGCAACGGCCGTTATTCAGCCGAAATTACTCCTCAAACTGTTAAGCTTGAGCAAAATCGCATCAACTTAATTTATAATATTACCGAAGGGCCAAAAGCCTACATCGAAAAAATTACCTTTATCGGCAATGATAGCTATGAATCCTCCAAGCTGGAGAAAATTGTCAGCTCATCGCGCGAGCGCTGGTATCAATTTTTAACAGATACCGACAAATACGATCCCGATCGTTTGCAATATGATCAGGAATTAATTCGTAAATTCTATTTCGAAAATGGCTATGCCGATTTCAAAGTTAAATCAGCCATTGCCGAGCTTTCGCCGCAGCGTGATGCGTTTTATCTTACCTTCACCATTGAAGAAGGCCCAATTTATCACTTAGGCAAAGTAGACGTCAACACCAAGCTGCCTAAAAATCGCGTGCCGGATATGACAAAGATTATCGGCACCAAAGAAGGCGACCTTTATAATACTTCGGAAATTGAAAGTACCGTCGACAAAATGGTTGATAAGCTGGGTGATAGCGGCTTCGCTTTTGTGGAAGTGTCGCCCGACAGCAAACGTCGCACCGACGGCGAAGAAAGAATTATCGACCTCACTTATAACATTGTTGAGGGACCTAAAGTCTATGTGGAGCGTATTAACATTTTTGGTAATCAGCGCACGCTGGATGAAGTGGTACGCCGCGAATTCCGCCTCTCGGAGGGCGATGCCTATTCAAGCAGCAAGCTGAAACGCACCGAACAACGGCTAAACAACTTAGGCTATTTTGAAAAAGTTGATATTCAACGCAAACCTGGCACCAGCCCTGATAAAACCCAGCTGGATGTTGAAGTAAAAGAAAAATCCACCGGCGAAATTACCTTTGGCGCGGGCTTCTCAACCACCGATGGTCCGTTGGCCGATGTTGGCATTAAAGAGCGCAATTTTCTGGGTCGTGGGCAAGAGTTGCGTGCCAAAGCCACGTTTGCCCAACGCCGCCAACAATATAATATTGGCTTTACCGAGCCTTACTTCCTCGACCGCGAGCTTGAAGCTGGATTTGATATCTATAAAACCACCGAAACCACGCAAGACAACGCATCGTATAACCGTGAAGCCGTGGGCAGTGTATTCAAGCTGGGCTATAGCCTGAGTGAGCATTTAAAACACCAGCTGCGCTATACACTTGAAGAAAGCAAAATTACCGATGTTGACCCCACCGCATCGATTTATATTCGCGAGCAAGAAGGCAACGATCTTACGTCGATTTTTGGTCACTCCCTCATTTATGATGAACGCGACAGCAAATTCACCCCCACCAGCGGCTATTATTGGCGCTTTAACCAAGATGTGGCCGGTGCCGGTGGCGATGACCGTTTCCTGAGACATGAGCTTCAATCGGAATATTATGTACCCATCGCTAAAAAATGGACCTTGGTCACCGCTGCATCCGCCGGTAACATTTATGGCATCAACCAGGATGTAAAAATCAATCAGCGCTTCTTTATTGGTAGCCAGCAAATACGTGGCTTCGCCAATGCGGGCATTGGTCCACGCGATATTTCTACCAACGATTCACTGGGCGGCAACAGCTACTACACCGCATCGGGTGAAGTGCGCTTTCCGCTGGGACTGCCAGAAGATTTGGGCGTTTCGGGTGCCTTGTTTGTTGATATTGGCAGCCTGTGGGATGCCCAAACATCTAGCAGTCTTAATGTGAGTGATGACCCTAACATGCGTGGTTCGGCTGGGTTTGGCGTGGCATGGTCATCCCCTTTTGGGCCCATCCGTA
>CANEUT010000054.1 GCA_947441895.1 Rickettsiales bacterium
CAGCAAGCAAAGTATCGCAGGTGAGTGAAGCTGCCAAAGCCATGCCCGAGCGCAAGGGTGAACAACAAGTGACGGCTACGGCACCGGCAATGGGTTAGGGGTTTTTTCAATGAATAAAAAAGGGCAGCTTTGGCTGCCCTTTTTCGTAAGTGGTGGTGGATAGTTTTTATGTTTTGTCATTCCCGCGAACGCGGGAATCCACTTCAAGGAGATTCCGGGTCAAGCCCGGAATGACAAGAAAGTGTGCTATTCCTGCGCTTTGAATTCTACTTCCACGCGACGTTCTTTGTTCATGCAGCTCACTTTAGCGGCACGTTTTTTGAGGCTGAGGCAGCCTGCTTCCGGCGCTGATTTGCCAAGGCCACGAATATCAACCTCGGTTGATTTGAGGCGTGATTTGCCATCGAGATATTCCTTCACGACCTGCGTGCGTTTTTGGGCGAGGGCTGTGTTATAGCTATCGGTGCCAATCTGATCGGTGAAGCCATGGATGCGCACATCGGTAATTTCGCTGGATTTGTTGATGATGGCAGCCAATTCATCGAGCTTGGTTTTGGCGGCAGCGGTGAGGGTGGCTTTGTTAAAAACAAAATAGACACTGCGTGCTTCTTGCGAAATGTTAGGAACGGGTGCCGCTGCTTTTTTGAAAGGTGTTGGGGCAGGAGCCGCTATGGATGCGGCTTTGGCAGCCGGTGCGCATGGGTCAGTTTTGCCTTGCCATTGCGTGCGTACGCAGTTGCCAAGGCTATCATAGACGGGTTTGTTATTTTGGTTATAAGCCGCATCATCGGCGCTGGCAGCAAGGGCTTGCGAGGCAAGGCCAAGGGCAATGAAGCTGAGGGTAGCGAGCAAGGTGGTGCGCATAAAAAACTCCTTAAAAACTGTTATTTTTAAATCGTGTGCAGCATAGCGGGTGCGGCTGCATGGGCAAGCAATATAAGAGTTCGGCGTTCACGAAAGAAAGCAATGCACGAATCACGACACCTGTGCCCTCACCCGTCGCGCTGAAAGTGGCGCGCCGACCTCTCCCGGTGGGAGAGGTGCAAAGAGCGAGCCGCTGGATTAGCAGAGAACTTAAACGGTGATAGAGTCGGTGCGTAGCGCTTTGCGCGAGCCGCGAAAGCGCGGGGGTAAGCGCAAGCGTAGGGGACTGAGGTCCCCTTCAATAAATTTTAATTCGCTTTCGCGCGTTTACGGGCAGCGGCCCGTTCGATGGCTTGAATCATCAATCCGGCAATATCGAGCCCGGTGGTGGATTCAATGCCCTCAAGCCCGGGTGAGGAATTAATTTCCAGCACTTTGGGGCCAGAGGCCGAGCGAATAATATCAACCCCGGCCACTTGCAGCCCCACAATTTTGGCAGCTTGAATGGCGATCTTGCGTTCTTCGGCGGTGATTTTTACTTCCGTCGCCGCACCGCCGCGATGGATGTTGGCGCGGAAATCACCCACGGGCGCGATGCGCTGCATGCTGGCCACCACTTTATCATCAATCACGAAGCAGCGAATGTCTTTACCTTCGGCTTCTTTGATGAATTCCTGCACCAGAATGTTGGCTTTGAGCGATTTAAACGCGTTGATAAGCGATTCGGCGGCGTTGGCGGTATCGGCCAGCATGACGCCGACGCCTTGCGTGCCTTCCAGCAGTTTGACCACTACCGGCGCGCCACCCACCATTTTAATCAGCTCGGATGTTTCTTGTGGTGAATGGGCGAATGAGGTGATGGGCATGGGGATGGATTTTTGTGCCAGCATTTGCAGGGTGCGCAATTTGTCGCGGCTGCGGCTGATGCCCACGGCGCCATTCTGGCAATAGGCGCCGGAAATTTCGAACTGGCGCAGCACCGCGCAGCCATAAAAGGTGATGGCGGGGCGAATGCGGGGAATGACCGCATCGAACGGGGCGAGGATTTCGCCGCCACGATAGTGGATTTCCGGGTCATCGGCGCTGATGTTCATGTAGCATTGCTGAATGTTGATGAAGCGCATGGTGTGGCCGCGCTCGCGCCCGGCATCCATGAGGCGTTTGTTGGAATAAAGCTCGCGGTTGCTGGCGAGCACGGCGATTTTTAGGCCGCTGCTGCCCCCAATATCTTCGCGGTAGAGAGTGCGGGCTTCGATGTCGGAATGCATGCCCTGGGTGAATGATCTTTCAGGGTCGATGAGCATGCGGCCTTGCATGGCCTCGCGCCCCAGCAACATGCGATAACCCAGCGCATCGCGGTTGGTGAGGGTGATTTGAATATTTTGAATCACGCTGCCAATGCGAATGTGGGTTTCAATCACCGGGCGGCGCTCGGTATGGCCGGAGGATGATTTTACGTCGCGCTCATCGACCAGTGGGGCGCGGCAATGCACCGTGATGTTGCGGTCTTTTTGAATGGGGTTTACATCGAACCGCACCCATTTTTGGCCACGCGAGGTGTAGATTTGGATGTTTTCGGCATGTAATGCACTGGTGCGCGCGCCCGAATCAATCCGCGCTTTGATGGCAGGCAAATGAAGGTCGGGCATGCCGCACCATTCTTCTTTACCGATAATCAATTTCTGGGTGATCAGCATACACGTTCCTTGCTCGTTTGATTCTGATGGTGGCCTGCGGTGTCGTTCAGGTGCTCAATCGGTCATGTACTAAAGTGTACACTCCCTCATTGTGCGCCCTCACTCCTAGCATTCCACGCACCATAATCAAACTCTCTCAATAATGGTAAATGATTGGCGCGGCCCCGCTCATCATCATGAAAACGGGGTTGTGCTCTCACTCCTAGCATTCCACGCACCAGAATCAAACTCTTCTGGGGAAAAATGGGGCACTTCTCGTACCCCGTTCATCATCATGAAAACAGGGTATAAGGCCTATAGCAGTTGATTGCGCAAAAGCAACCTGGGCAATAAAAAACGGGCAGTGATAGTGTCACCGCCCGTTTGAAGATGCATTGAAACCGTTTAGTTAATGGAGAAATCGTTAATCGTCAGCTGGCTGGCGCTGACACCCACCAGGGTAATCGACGCATCTTGGCTGAAGGTAATGACCGCATTGCCGTTTTGGTCTTGGCTGATATGCGACTGGATCTGGCTCCACGTATCAAGAATATGCAGGTTACGTATGGCGTTAAGTTCGCCCGCCTGACCCTCGGCATTTTGCACGTCGAGGGCTAATGGGCCTTCGAAATGGATGTTATCGACACCAACTTGGAAGTCGGTAATGACATCATGGCCGAAGTTGAAGCCACTGAGTGTGGTGGCGCTGTTTTGGTTGTTGAAAATGAAATAATCAGCACCCGTGCCGCCGGTGAGCATGTCATTATTATAGCCACCGCGCAGCAGATCGGCGCCATCGCCACCATAGAGTGAATCGTTGCCTGATTCGCCGTACAGATAGTCATCGCCATTGCCGCCATAGACAGCATCCACGCCGGCATCACCGTGCAGGACGTCATGGCCATCTTCACCATGGAGTGTGTCTTGGCCATCACCGCCATAGCCATAATCATCACCGGTACCGGCATAAAGAATATCCTGGCCGGCATCGCCCCAGATGGAATCGTTGCCTTCGTTGCCATAGACGGAGTCTTCGCCGGTGCCGCCGAGCACATAGTCATTGCCAGCATCACCATGTAGCAAGTCGTTTCCTTCGTCGCCCCACACCTGGTCGTTGCCATTGCCGCCATAAAGCGTATCGGCAAGGTCAATATTGGCGTCGATTACATTTTCACCATTGTATTGGCCGCCCAGAATGGCATCGTTACCATCACCACCGTAAAGCACGTCGGAGCCGCTGCCACCGAAGGCATAATCGTCGCCGTTTTGGCCATAAATCGTATCGTTGCCGGCACCGCCGAACAGGTTGTCGTATTCATCGGCAGTACCCGCGTTGTTAGCGGTGTTGCCATAGATCAGGTCATCGCCTTTACCACCGAACATGAGGTCGCGGCCATCACCACCGTAAATTTGGTCATTGCCATCGGCTGTTTTTAGGTCGCCGTCGCCACCATAGACGCTATCATCACCAGCACCACCGTAAAGCATGTCGTTATTATCGCCACCGGCAATAGTATCATTGCCAATTTCGCCATAAATAATGTCGTTGTTTTGGTCGCCCGCAGCGTAGTCGTTGCCCTCGCCAGCATAAATCGTATCGTCGCCTGTCCAACCATAAATGGTATCGGCACCGGCGCTGCTATAGATGAGGTCGCTGCCGCCATCGCCGTAAACGGTGTCGTTACCCGTGCCACCATAGATGCTGTCGTTGCCATCGCCACCCACCAGGGTATTCCAGCCGTTGGCACCGTAAATCAGATCGTTACCGGTACCGCCATCGAGCACGCTTGATTGGATGCCACCATAAATAGTGTCAACGCCATTGCCACCAAAGATTTCATCAAAGCCCTGAAAGCCAAACATCAAGTCATTATCATCGCCGCCATAGATGCGATCGTTACTGTCGTTGCCGTAGATGAGATCATTACCGGCATCGCCGCCGAGAATGTTGTTGCCCGCGCCACCGTCGATATAATCGCGGCCATCGCCGCCGTAGAGGCTATCATTGCCCTCGTTACCGTAGATATAATCGTCGCCGCGGTCGCCGCCTAAGAAGTCGTTGCCGGCATCGCCCAGAATGGTGTCGCTATCATCCCAGCCGTAAATAATGTCGTTTCCGCCGTTGCCATGCATGATGTCATCGCCAGTCCAGCCATAGAGAAAGTCGTTGCCACCACCACCAAACACCGAATCATTGCCTTGGTCGCCGCTGATGAGATCAACGCCGTTACCACCTACGAGGTAGTCATTGCCGTTCCAACCGAAAATGGTGTTCTGACCATCACCGCCATAAACAATGTCGGCACCGTCATCACCGGTTAAGTAGTCGTTTCCTGAGCCAGCAAAAATGGTGTCATCGCCAGTCCAGCCATAGACAGTGTTGTTACCATTACCCGTAACAATATAGTCGTTGCCGCCATTGCCGCCAATAAGGTCATTTCCGCCGCCACCATAAATAACGTCGTTACGGGGGCTGTTGGGGTCTCCACCTGAACCGTAAATCACATCGTTACCACTGGTGCCGTTGATGAGCGCGCCGCCATTACTTGGAGCAGGGGCGCTGGGCGGGATGATGATGCTGGCATCGATTGGGGTGAAGCGAATAGGATTGCTCTTATCACCACTGCCTGCAAACCAGTTCCACAGAGCGTCTTTTTCTGCTTGTTGAGTGGTACGGTCGAGTTGTGGAATAATAGTCATAAGGAGCCCCTTGGGTGTTGTGGCAGTTTACATCTTAGCCGTGGATCTGTTTCTAAATGGTTAACGGCTCACGATTTCATCACCAACAATTTAGTTAATATATGTTAACTAGTTTATTTGGGGTAAGGAAGCAATAAGAGAATGATTAAGTTTTTGTGACAAGCCAAGGATTTGGGCGGATGGCAGCCATTCCATAAGAATTGCCTTGTGGCATGTTTTTATGGTAAATTAATTAAAAATAGGAGCGCGCATG
The DNA here is from genome assembly GCA_947441895.1 of Rickettsiales bacterium. GTDB lineage: Bacteria > Pseudomonadota > Alphaproteobacteria > Rickettsiales > UBA3002 > QFOX01. The sequence continues at coordinate 5,494 of CANEUT010000054.1, forward strand.
TCGTTTAAAGGTGGTTTGGGGGCTATCATTATTGTTGGTGGTGCCCTTTATTATACCGGCGCGGGCGAAAAGCTTTGGATCCAAGTTAAGTCTATTGATTCAAGCTGTTACAGTGTTATGAGCAGCCTAGGTAGTGAGATTGCCAACCCCGTTTGTGGGACGGTTTCAAAGGCCATTCATGGGCTTGATGGTGTGGGCGCTGAAATAGGTAAGCATGCAAAAGCTGCGTGGCAAAAACTGGCCAGTCAGTTTACTGGTGCCAGTAATACCGGATTTTCTGATTTATCGCAGCAAATTAGCCAGCAAATTGGCAGTCTTACTAGTTCGTCGGATGTATTATCGAAAATGATGGGTGCAGGACCACAGGGAGTGAGTGGTGGTTCGGCATCGCAGCAACTGCAGCAGGCGCTGGATAGTTTTGTGATTGGTCAGCGGTTTCTGACGGATGGCGGCGGCAGTGCGCAGGCTGTGCCGTGGCTAAAACAAGGAGCCGCACAACCCGGTTATGGGGTGTTGTCGCAATTATCGCTGGGTGATTTATATAGTGCGGGTGGAAATGGTATTTCGGCAAACCCGGCGCAGGCGCAGGCCTATTATCAGAAGGCTATTGAGTCGCTGAATATTCTGTCGCAATCAAACACGCCGCAAGCCCAGCAATTGCTTAAGTCGCTGCCCGTTTCGCCGCAGATGCTGAAACAACAGCTTCAGGATGCATTGGCACAGATGAAGCAAGGATAAGTAGCTCGCCGTGCTACATGTGATTCTCTGCTTGTGTGGCAACCTTGTTCATCAGTCCGGTTGATGAATCACCAAGCTGACTGAGGCCCACAACCATTAGCAATACGACCGCCGTAATAATAAAGGCATATTCAATGGTGGTTGCACCGCGCTGGTTGGTATGAGAACGCTGCATTGCTTTTACCCCACCCCCTGAAGATGCCATGAGCGCCCATGCTGGTTGATAGCGAGTAAGTGGGGGAACTATTTCAGTTGGTCGGAAACCTTACCGAAGGTATCGCTCAGGTTAGTGCCCAGAGTGCTCATGGCGCTAATCGCCGCAATGGCAATCAGGGCTGCAATGAGGCCATATTCAATGGCAGTGGCGCCCGATTGGTTTGCCAAGAATGATTGTACAAATTTTTTCATAAGTCGGACTCCGATACAAGTTGTGCTGATAAATCCAGCTTGACATCGATTATACCAGAAAATGCTAATATCTGCAAAGCGAAACCAATCTTTTTACGGTTGTTGCGACGATCATTGGCTTTGGCTGTGACGTTCGCGCATCAGCGTGGGCTGACAGGCCGCCGCCAGTGCGTGGCCAGCAGATCTAACCCGCCGCGCAATTGTTGATGGTGATGTGCCAGCCGTTCAGCCAGTGCCTGTTCTGACCATGCGCGGTTGCGTAAAGCGGCATTTAAAAAAGCTGGAAGTTCGTTAAAAACCACGAGCCGCATGACGCATTCATAGCAATGTTGTGACTTAAGAAGTTGTGCGGCTTCGTGATATTCGCGCTCACGCATGGTGCGCCAGGCAGGGTCTTCGGTGGTTGTGGCGGAGGCCATATCGCGATCGGTGTAGCGGGTGGTGATGTTGGGAGCGCCATAGCGCACGGTGTAGAGCCAGCGCAAATGCAAGCCCGACCAGTGATGTTCTTTGCTGATGAGCTGCTTTTCAAGGCATAGATCAATGGGTTCGGCGGTGAGGCCAAGTGCATGTTTCAGTCGCAATTCGGGCGTGCCAAAATCGGTTTCGCGCACGGCGGTGCGCGGCCGCCCGCGTTGGGTGGTAAAAGCCATAAAATATGTCCTTATAAATTTAGTTGAGTTCTGCGGATTCGAATTGCTGCTGGCGGCTTTGGGTGCGCCAGCCAAGACCGGCAGGCAGCCGCCATTCACAACCGCGTGCAATGGCGAGTCGTGCTTTGGTACGCACGTAACTTGGATCCATGCCCGCGTGGTCGCAGACGGTTTCAAAATCAGAAGAATGGCTGAGCAGCCAGTGAAGGGCATCGCGCCGAGCACGTTGAATGTCGGGTTTTGAAGAATTGCTGGCGGCATCCATGAGTGCTTGCGTGATGACCGCACGCCAGAGGCCGGGTTCATGGTCGGCGAAAGAACCAAAGCTACGGGTATTATGGAAAGTAAATGACGTGGTATTGGTAGAAGTGGTGCCACGGGTAGAGGTCATAAATGTTCTCCCAGTTGATTTTTTTGTCGACACAGCCGATCGGCAGAAAACAATAATATACAAATGGTTTTGGCTATTACTTAGCCTTCACGCAGAACGTAAATACAATCTAAGGTTGTATGTAAGTGATATAATTACAACCAGCAACTTAATTTTTATTTTAAAGGGGGCTTCCCGGGGGTGGGGGTGCTTGGTAAGCTGCAATTCTATTATGCCAAAGTCACGCAGCGGACCGCCGCCCAAAACTTCCAAAACCAGATCGCCACGACTTCGCCCTCACGCTTTAAAAGCGAAGGCGCGCAGTGCAACGCGGGCCAAGCAATTGGTGGAAGCGTTGCTGAAAGAAATGCAGCAGGGCGTGCGCAACCCCCAATATCGTGAAAGCGAGGATTGGGAGAAGCTGTTTGGCAGCAAAGATAGCCTGGTGATGAATTTGCAAAAGCTGGTGGCCACCTTGGCTGCGTTGCCTGAGGATGAGGTGAATGGGCTGGGGAGGGCGACAACGGAGTCTATCAGCTCGGCCGAGAGGGTGTTGTTGAAGGCCTGGCTTGAGGAGACGAAACTACCTAATGGATAGTTGGTAATCCGGGAAGTGGCATGGTGTTTAAACATACCGAGGAGCGGGAGCCACGTTTTTCTTGATAACGCTTCGATTTAAGGGCGTAGCTTTTCCAAAGCGTGCCACCAATGCGCAGGGCGTGGGCGAGCGATTCTACCGGTGCATCGGGATGATAGAGAACGCGTGCTGCAGCAAGCATTTCTGAGAAATATTGTAGCAATGGGCCATGACGAAAATGTTGAAATTCAGGCGCAGCGATCACGGTTTCAACGGCGGTATCGATGACGTCCATCCAGGCCTCGGGTAGCTGGGCGCGTTCCTGGTGGGCAGCACGCATGGCGGCCCAACGTTGGTTGAGCAACGTGAGTCGCAGATCATCATCACTCGGTGCGGGTACCAGCATGATGGGTTCATAGCGGGCACGTTCCAGCGCGGCGTCGAGCATGAATTGACGAATGAGTGGTGTGGAATCAGCCAGGGCCTCACGCATCAGCGCTTTTGCTTCGGCCACGTTCAGTTGGGGGGCCTCGGCTACGGCCAAGGCTTGATTGACAAAACAGGCAAGCAGATCGAGGATTTTGAAGGCAGGCATGTAGCGTGCATCGGGGTGGGAGAGAAGCTCGCTTGAGCGCGTGCGGACAATGTCGCGCAGTAGCTGGGCGTGGCGGCTATTGAATTTTTTAAGCGCAAAAAAATCGTCGATGACGCTGGTGAAAGGGAACTGAGCAACCGTATCAACCATAGGCACCTCTCTAAACCCGTTTCTCTGGGTGATTTAGGCGTCATGCCCGTCCTCAAAACTCACGTAGTTATTCCTACGCTCAAGTTTCTGCGGGCAGGCATTCCTATAAATCCCTCCAGATAAACAGGATTTATAGAGGTGCCCGATACTTACAATGTACCACAAAAAGGGTGGAAA
>CANEUT010000055.1 GCA_947441895.1 Rickettsiales bacterium
CCATGATGAACATTATCAACGGTGGTGCGCATGCCGATAACCCCATCGACATTCAGGAATTCATGATCATGCCCATCGCCGCGCCAACCATGAGCGATGCCATTCGCATGGGTGCCGAGATTTTTCACGCGCTGAAAAAACAACTGAAAGATGCTGGCCACAACACCGGCATTGGTGATGAAGGTGGCTTTGCGCCGAACCTAAAAAGCGCTGAAGATGCCTGCGGATTCATCTGCAAAGCCATTGAAGCCGCCGGTTATCGCCCGGGTGATGATGTGTTGCTGGCGCTCGATTCGGCAAGCAGCGAGTTCTATAAGAACGGCAAATATGAAATGGTGGGTGAGGGAAAGTCGCTCGATATTGGCGGCATGATTGCCTATTACGAAAACCTCATCAAAAAATTCCCCATCGCTTCCATCGAAGATGCGTGCGGCGAAGATGACCATGAAGGCTGGGCGGCGCTCACGCGCGCGCTGGGCAGTCAGGTGCAGTTGGTGGGGGATGATTTGTTTGTGACCAACCCTAAAATTCTGGCCGATGGCATTCAAAAAGGCCTCGCTAATGCGCTGCTGGTGAAAGTGAACCAGATCGGCACGCTGACGGAAACCATTCGCGCGGTTGAAATGGCGCAGCGCGCCGGCTATCGCGCGGTGATGAGTCATCGTTCGGGCGAGACGGAAGACGTCACCATTGCCCATTTGGCGGTGGCCACCAATTGCGGCCAGATTAAAACCGGTGCACCCTGCCGCACCGATCGCACGGCAAAATATAACGAGCTGATTCGCATTGAAGAGATGCTCGGCGGCACCGGTCAATATGCCGGCAAGGCAATCAACAGCTAAGCCGTTCGCTGAACGGACTGTTGCGATTTTGTCGTTGGTCTAATTCGCTGATATAAATCATTAATCGCCGTGTTTTTGGATGACCATATAAGTCGCCATTGAATTTCTTGAAAAATATCAATGGCCTGTGGAGAAACCACTGTAAAACATTCAGCTAAACTGTTATAAATTCAGTCTTATTGATCAATGCGAACGCAAGAATTCGCTGAACGAATAGCCAATAATATGGCAAAAACACAAGGAGCTGTGCGCCCATGATGGTGCGGACAAAGAAGCAGCCTATGACGCCAGCGCGGCTATTAATGCCGCTGCTGTGGATGCTTATGGCCTTCTATGGCGGCTATCACACGTTGCATGGCGAGCGTGGGCTTTATGCGCTGTGGCATGATCAGCGCGAACTGGCAGCCCTTCAAGCCGAGATGCATGCCACCAAAATTGAGCGCGAGAAAGTTGAGTTGCGGGTTAGCCACTTGCGCGACGGCTCGCTCGACCGTGATTTGCTGGATGAGCAGATGCGCCGCATGCTGGGTGTGATGAAAAAAGGCGAAGTGGTCGTTTTGAATGGTGATGAGCAGTAGCTGTTATTGCCGATTGGCGAATTGACCAATCAATTTTTCTGGATTGATATTGATGACCGTCGGATTGTGATCGCTTGCGGCGGTTATGCCTTTAGCGTCGATGATATTCGAGCGCTTCACTTTACCAATGCGTTTTTCAAGTTCGGGTGAAACAAAAATATGATCGACCGTATCTTGAATACCTTCTTCACGAATGGTGTGTGCGCTGTAATCATGGCTACGATTAAAATCGGCACACGCCCTGTGTAAGTCAGACTGTTCAAATACGCTGAGTGCTGGCTCAGGGTTTTCAGAAGTAGCGGTATCATTCGATTGATTGAGTGTTGTATTCAAGTCTCCCAGTGTTACGACGTGAATTTTTGAAGCCCTATTTTCCGGTGCTGCGATGTGCTTCAGCAAGTCATCGTTAAGCGCGGTGATGGCGGTTGCTTGCGCCACGCGTCGTTGAGAGCGTTTGGCATTTTCGGCCTCTTGTACGTCACCGGCAAATCCTCTCTCTTCAGCGCGCTTGCCGCGTATGCGGGCAGTGAAGTGCACATTGCTGATGAAATAGGTTTCACCAGTTTTCTGGTCGATAAACTCCCCGACTATCGCTTTTCTGGCGCGTTGAAAGGCGACATTTTCAGGGTCAATGCGCACGGGGTTTCCACCGCTTAAATGCGGCTGGCCATCAATAGTGGTAATGCTGGCGGCGGTGGTTGGGCCAGCTTTGGTGTTTGTTTCATAAAGCCTCACGCGGTCGGGCCGGTAGAGAAAGCCGCAGCGAATATTCGCACCATCACGACCCCCATCCGCATTTTTGATCGGGGCAACTTCAGCATAGCGGTATTGGGGGCCACCTGCTTTTTTAATGGCATTCATCAGTTGTTGCATGTTTTGGGTGGCGGGGACGGTACCGTCGGGGTTGGGTTCAAAATCGCCCGCCACTTCCTGCAAGGCAATAATATGTGGACTATCTAATTTTTTGACAATTGTCTCTGCCACTGCTTTGCGCTGATGTTTGGGTTCATTGTAGCCTTTGCTGCCCGCCATATCATCGGGTGTTAGGCCAAAATTCATGATATTCCATGTGCAAATACGCAAGGGTGGCTGCAAAATTGGCCTACCATGAGGACGTGTTACCCATGTTTTTGATGGTTCCATTATCTATATTTAACATATTATATGCAATCGATTTGTGAAGTGTTTATGACAAAATCAGACTTTTGCTGCACTGCACAGTAAGTGGCTGAAACACTGGCATTTTGCGCTTGTGATTCGCAGGAAACTGGCTACAAGTGAGCGCTCAATAAGCCAATCAGCCATATGTAAGGATTGTCCATGCCTCCAGCTGCCGCAAAAAAATCGCAACCGCTTAAACAAACCGGTATTGCCAAAACATCTTCCCCAGCGCCTACCAAATTGCCGAAAGAAAAGCTGCTCGCCATGTATCGCGAAATGCTGCTCATCCGCCGCTTCGAAGAAAAAGCCGGACAGCTTTACGGCATGGGGCTCATCGGTGGTTTCTGCCATTTATATATCGGTCAGGAAGCGGTCGTCACCGGCATTACCGCCGCGGCTGAAAAGGGCGATGCCTGCATCACCACCTATCGCGACCACGCGCACATGTTGGCTCAGGGTATGGACCCCAAAAGCATCATGGCCGAACTGACGGGCCGCAGCGGCGGTGCCTCGAAGGGCAAGGGCGGGTCGATGCATATGTTCTCGGTGGAGCAGCAATTCTTCGGTGGCCACGGCATTGTGGGCGCCAACGTGCCGCTTGGCGCGGGCATGGCTTTCGCCCAGAAATATAAAAACACCGGCAAAATCACCATGACCTATTTCGGTGATGGCGCAGCGAATCAGGGCCAAGTGTATGAAGCCTTCAATATGGCTGCCTTGTGGAACCTGCCGGTAATTTTCATCATCGAGAATAACGAATACGCCATGGGCACCAGCACCAAGCGTCACGCCGCCAACACCGACATGCATCTGCGCGGCGAGCCGTTCGGCATTCCCGGTGTGCAGGTGAACGGCATGGATGTGCTGGAAGTTTACGCCGCCTCGAAAAAAGTGATCGAGCATGTGCGCAGCGGCAAAGGCCCCTACCTCATGGAAGTGAAGACCTATCGCTATCGCGGCCATTCGATGAGCGACCCTGCGAAATATCGCACCAAGGAAGAGGTGGAGGATTACAAAGAGAATCGTGACCCCATCAACCAGTTCCGCAAATACCTCGAGAAAGAGGGCGTGGGCAGCGAAGGTGTGTTCAAAACCATCGAAGACGAAGTGAAAACGCTGGTGAATGACGCCGCCGAATTCGCCAAAGAATCACCCGAGCCAGATGCGACCGAGCTCTGGACCGACATTTTGAGTCAGTAGGAGTAACGCTATGCCAATGATGACTGTACGTGATGCCCTGCGTGATGCGATGGCGGAAGAAATGCGCCGCGACGCCGACGTGTTTGTGATGGGTGAAGAAGTGGCCGAATATCAGGGCGCTTATAAAGTGACCCAAGGCCTGCTTCAGGAATTTGGTGACAAGCGCGTGATTGATACGCCGATTACCGAACATGGTTTCGCTGGCCTCGCCGTTGGCGCTGCCTTCATGGGCCTGAAGCCCGTGGTGGAATTCATGACGTGGAACTTCGCCATGCAGGCGGTGGATCAAATCATCAACTCGGCCGCTAAAACGCTGTATATGAGCGGTGGTCAGGTGAAATCGCCCATCGTGTTCCGTGGCCCCAACGGCGCGGCAAGCCGCGTGGCGGCCCAGCACAGCCAGTGCTACGCCAGCTGGTATGCCCATATTCCGGGCCTGAAAGTGGTTGCGCCCTATGATGCAGCCGATGCAAAGGGCCTGCTGAAAGCCGCCATCCGCGATCCGAACCCAGTGATCTTCCTTGAAAACGAAGTGGTTTATGGTTGGCAGTTCGAAGTGCCCGAAGGCGAGCATCTCGTGCCCATCGGCAAAGCTGCCGTGAAGCGCGCCGGTAAAGATGTAACGATTGTGGCTTTCAGCATTTGCGTGAAATGGGCGCTTGATGCTGCTGATCGGCTTGCAGCCAAGGGCATTAGTGCAGAAGTAATCGACCTCAGAACCATCCGTCCGCTGGATAAACAAGCGATTATTGATTCCGTGCGCAAAACCCACCGCCTCATCACGGTGGAAGAGGGCTGGCCAACGGCGGGTATCGGTTCGGAAATCGCCGCCATCGCCATGGAAGAATTATTCGACGAGCTGGATGCACCCGTGGTGCGTATCACCGGTAAAGACGTGCCGATGCCATACGCTGCCAACCTTGAAAAACTGGCGCTGCCAACGGTCGATGACATTGTCGCCGCTGCGCGTGAAATCTGCCAGCCTAACGCGAAAGCAGCGTAAGATAGATGCGCATCATAACCGCAGTGGTGATGGGGTCGTTGCTGGTCGGTTCATCTGCCATGGCGGATGAGCTTAAAGCCGTTCGCACCATTACTGTCTCTGGTCAGGCTGAGCGCAAAGTGGTGCCCGACGAAGCGCATATGACAGTGAATTTAAATGCGATGGAGCCGAAACTTGCCGATGCCAAAGCCGCGCATGATGCCAAGCTGGAAAAACTGATGGCATTGGTGAAGAAGTTTGGCGTGGATGAGAAAAAATTCCGCACGCAATCATCGAATGTTCAGCCGGTTTATAGCTACGTGAATGACCCAAAAACCAATGCAAATGTGCGCCGTTTTGATGGCTATCGCGTGCAAACCAGCCTCGATATTACTGTGGTTGATACCACCAAGCTTGGGCAGCTGATGGACGCCACCAGCAATGCCGGATTCGAGCAGGGCGGCAACCCTGAATGGGGCGATTTGATGAATGTCTATTACACGCTTTCCGATAGCGATAAAATCCGCTCCGACCTGTTGCAGCAAGCCATTGCCAATGCCAAAATCAAAGCAAGCTCCATGGCGCAAGCCGCGGGCAGCAGCCTTGGTGCTGTGTGGCAAATTACCGAAGGCGGCGTGCAGTTCCAGCAGCCCGTGCCCATGATGATGTCCGCCGTGCCAGCCATGGCAATGTCGGCCAAGGAATCAGTGGCGCCACCCGCTGGTGAGCAGCAAGTTACCGCCAGCGTCACCATCAGCTATGAACTAAAAAATTAACCAGAGGACTGCCGATGCCTATCGAAATTACCATGCCCGCACTCAGCCCAACCATGACCGAGGGCAACCTCGCCAAATGGGTGAAAAAAGAAGGCGACAAAATTAAATCCGGCGATGTGATTGCCGAGATTGAAACCGACAAAGCCACCATGGAAGTGGAAGCCGTGGACGAAGGTATTCTGGGCCGCATTGTGGTGCCAGCTGGCACCGAAGGCGTGAAAGTGAACGCCGTCATCGCCCTTATTCAGGCCGATGGTGAAGATAAAAAAGCGCTGGATGCATGGAAGCCAAAAGTGGTGGAAGCACCCAAGGCCGAAGCGGCACCTGCCGCTGCTGCCACCAGTGCCGCACCCGCTGCGGCTGCTGCTCCTGTTGCCAGCGTTGCGCCCGTGGCCAGCAAAGCCCCCGCCGCACCCGTGGCAACTGCTTCAACTGGTGCCCGCCCCGCCGGTAGCCGCGTGAAGGCAAGCCCGCTCGCCAAACGCATTGCCGCGCAAAAACATATCGATCTTTCGTCGGTGGTTGGTTCAGGCCCGAATGGCCGCATTCTGCGTTCCGATGTTGAAAATTACACCGGCGGTGGTGGCGGTGGTGCCGTGCGTCGCAATTCGGTGGAATTCGTGCAGGTGCCAAACAACTCCATGCGCAAGGTGATTGCGCGCCGCTTGCTGGAATCGAAACAGCAAGTGCCGCATTTCTACCTGACGGTGGAAGTAGAACTGGACGCCATGATGGAAGCGCGCGCGCAGCTGAATGCCCACGCCGTTGCCAAAGCCGGTAAAGATGCACAACCTGCCTATAAACTCTCGGTGAATGACTTGGTGATTAAAGCCGTTGCGCTGGCCATGCGCGATAAGCCAAGCTGCAACGTCAGCTGGTATGATGATGCCATCATTCAATATAACAACGTCGATGTATCCGTCGCGGTGGCAACCGATGGTGGGTTGATTACGCCGATTATTCGCAACGCCGATCAAAAATCGCTGTCGCAGATTTCAAACGAAATGAAAGACCTGGCGGGCAGGGCCCGGGCCAATAAATTAAAACCCGAAGAATTTCAGGGTGGCGGTTTCAGCATTTCTAACCTCGGCATGTATGGGGTAAAAACCTTCCAAGCCATCATCAACCCGCCACAAGCCTGTATTTTGGCGGTGGGGGCTGGCGAAACCAAACTGGTGATGCGTGGCGGCGTGGTGAAGGAAATTCAAGTGATGAACGCAACCCTCTCGGTCGATCACCGTGCGGTGGATGGCGCGCTGGGGGCAGAGTTCCTGCAAATCTTCAAGCGCTACATGGAACAACCCGTTCTGATGTTCGCGTAGTTTATGGCACCTAATAAACCCATAGCATTATTAAGCTCCGTTATTGCCACAGGGGTGTTTTCTGTTGCTTGGCTTGTATCCACAATAGTTGCTCACGCATTTGTGGTGCTAATGGGGACACGTTACGGCGAGGGTCCCACTTATCTTACAATGCTTCTTGCCGCAGGCTTTTCTGGTTACATTGGCGCAGCACTTGCCGCAATGCTCATTAATGAGGTTTTTAAAACATACTGGAAAAAGTTTATTTTTTGGTCATTTGGGCTGATAATTCTATTAATAACCTTATTGGGGCTTTCAGAAGATATTGACCACGAAAAATACTTTCATGCATTTACAGCACTTATAACGTCTGTTGCGGCCTTGTTCTCTAGTTATAGAGTATTAATTTTAGAACAAGAAGCTTTCTAATCATGCCCGCTCAAATCTGCAGCGCCTGCGGATATGAGGGGAAAGGCAAGTATGCTGGCGAACGATCGGGTGGCGGTGCTGCCCGTGTGCTTGGCATCATGCTGCTGTTACCCATCCACACGTTGTGGAAGGTAGCGGGAAATAAAGGTGGCAAGGTTTGTCCGCATTGCGGTAACCCCACCATGGTGCGGTTTAATAGCGATGCCGGGAAGCTGGCTCGGCGGCGGATGGATATAGAACTCGGCATTCTTCCCGTGCGGAAAAAGCCCGAGGAAGAAAAAAAACTGGAAGTGTTCGGCAACGAACGCCCCACGGTACAACGTGAAAAACCGGTCGATCCCGACCAATGGTGACTATTTATTTTGCTTCCGGCTCGGTTTACTAACCTCGCCATGAAGCGCGCTCAAGGCTGGGTCGGCCTACTTGCCTCCCGGTGATAACGATTAAAAAAGGAGAAGAACATGGCTGAGAATTTTGACGTAGCAGTAGTTGGTGGTGGTCCCGGTGGTTATGTGGCAGCCATTCGCGCCAGTCAGTTGGGGCTAAAAGTGGCGCTGGTAGAGCGCGAGCATTTGGGTGGCATCTGCCTCAACTGGGGATGCATTCCCACCAAAGCCCTGCTGCGCAGCGCCGAAATATTCCACAATATTCAGCATGCGGATGCCTATGGCATTACGGTAAAAGATGCGAAGTTTGACCTCGCCAAAATCGTTGCTCGCTCGCGCGGCGTATCAGAGCAAATGAAAAAAGGCATCGGCTTCCTGATGAAAAAACACAAAGTGACCGTGTTCGATGGTAGCGCTGCCCTTGCAGGCCGTGGCGCGCTGACGGTGACGAAAGATAAAACGAAGGTAGCCGACATCGCTGCCAAGCATATTATTCTGGCAACGGGCGCACGCGCGCGCCAGCTTCCGGGTATCGAGGCCGATGGCAAACTCATCTGGAATTACCGCGAGGCCATGGTGCCGCCGGAAATGCCAAAATCGCTGCTGGTGATTGGCTCGGGCGCGATTGGTATTGAATTCGCCAGCTTCTATCAAACCCTCGGCGTAGATGTGACCGTGGTGGAAATGATGGATCGCATTATGCCGGTGGAAGACGAAGAAATTTCGAAATTCGCCCAGAAATCCATGGAAAAAGACGGCATGAAAATTAAAACCGGTGCGGTGGTGAAATCCGTCACCAAGGGCAAAAACAACATTACCGCCCATGTGGAAAAAGACGGCAAAAAAGAAGATATCACCGTGGACCGCATCATCGTGGCGATTGGTATTATTGCCAACACCGAAGGCTTGGGCCTCGAAGGCACCAAAGTGAAAATTGAGCGCGGGCATATTGTGGTGAATGATGTGCTGGCGACGAATGAGCCGGGCATTTATGCCATTGGTGACGTGACCGGCGCCCCATGGCTCGCCCACAAAGCCAGCCATGAAGGCATCATCTGCGTGGAAGCGATTGCGGGCCAACATCCGCACCCCATGAAGCGCGAAAACATTCCGGGCTGCACCTATTGCCGTCCGCAAGTGGCTTCGGTGGGCCTCACCGAAAAAGCCGCGAAAGAAAAAGGCTATGAGCTGAAAGTGGGCCGCTTCCCCTTCATGGGCAACGGCAAGGCCGTGGCACTGGGTGAGCCTGAGGGCTTGGTGAAAACCATCTTCGATGCGAAAACCGGCGAGCTGCTGGGCGCGCATTTGGTGGGCGCCGAAGTGACCGAGCTGGTGCAAGGCTTCGTGATTGGTAAAACCATGGAAGCGGTGGAAGCCGATTTCATGCACACCATCTTCCCGCACCCAACCTTAAGCGAGATGATGCATGAAAGCGTGCTGGATGCCTATGGTAAGGCCTTACACATCTAGCATC
>CANEUT010000056.1 GCA_947441895.1 Rickettsiales bacterium
ACTTGCTTTCAGTGCCAGCATGATCGCGGCAATGAGCATAAAGCTTGCAATAACACCCACCGTGTAGGCAATGCCCTGACGCGCAGCAGCGGCGCGCGATGCCTTCGCCTTTTTGGCTAATGCCAACGCTTTGAGCGCCAGAATAGGCAGCACGCATGGCATGATGTTCAAAATGAGGCCGCCAAGGAATGCCAGGCCAAGCGCCAATATGAAGCTTGTGTGCGCAACGGTGGATGCGGGTGGCGCAACCGGCGTCAGATTGTTTGCGTGTACATAAACGGCCGATTCTTTGCCATTCTCGGTGAAGCGCAGTAAGCCGTTCCACGTATCCACCGCATCGGCACTGCCGCGAGGGAAAGAAATATTCAGCACATCGCGGTTGATGCTTACATTCGGTTTGGCATTCAGTTGAATCATGCCATCGTCAATGGGGTAGAAGGCAACATTTTGTACATCACCCCACAGCATCGATTGCGACAGGCTTAGCGTCACCCCATCAGGGGCGGCCACGTAGCTGGCATCACTCTGATATTCACCGGGTACTTGGGTGCGTGCGGCAGCAATGGCAAGGCCAGCGGCAGGGTTGGCGGTTAGCTCACCTTGCAACAGTGCGTTTTCAGGAATGCACACATCGCGGCATACCAGCCAGGTGGCTTTTACCTGAACCGTGCCGCTGATATCATCACGCGCCTGCGATAGCTGCACCGGTAAGGTGACTTGATTACTGTAGCCAAAATTGACCAGACCTTCAACCTCAATACGCTCAGGCACGGGCCAATGAATAGCGCTGGCGGCAAGCCCTTCAGGAAGCGTCCACGCATAGCTGGTGGGCACGCCCGAATCACCCGGGTTCTGCCAATAAATATGCCAATGTTCGGGCAGGGTGAAGCGCACCGCCGCCCAAATGGGCTCACCTTGTTTGAGGCGCGGCGCATCGATCAGCAATTCGGTTTTGGCAATGGGCGATGGTGGAATGGGTTCGCCCGCAAATGCGGCATGGTTTATGCTGCACGCAACTATAAAAAATGCTGCAGCAATTTTGGGTAAATAGCGCATGGGTTAACCCTTCAGTGCGGTGGTGATACGAACAAAATCGCTGACGCAGTGACTTAAAAATGCCTGTTCTTTTTTACGGGTAATTTCATGTTCGCCGAGCAGGGTGTGGGCTTCGCCAATGCCCACCGTATGCGGATAAACAATCATACCCAAATGTTCCAGCGGCACCCGCAATTGCTGCAGGCCAATCACACCACCACGCACCGAGGGGCTGGCACACATGAGCAGCGCGGTGCGGCCATTCAAGGGCTTGGTGGGGTCGATCGACAGCCAGTCGATGAGGTTCTTCAGCGAGCCGGGCATGGACCAGTTATATTCCGGCGCGGCAAGCAGCACACCATCATGCGCACGCAGCGCATCACTCAGATGCTTGACGCCAGCGGGCAATGAAGTGGTTTCTTCACCCATGTAAAGGGGCGCGGTGAAATCAGCATATTCCAGCACCGTGACGTGTGCACCTGTTTTTTCTGCCTGTTTTACTGCCAATGAAATCAAACGACGGTTGATGGATTCACCGCGTGCGGAAGCAGCAAAGGCGAGAATTTTAGCACTCATGCGACATGTTCCTTTTTCAGTTGTGATACCAGCTGGGCGAATGCATGGGCACGATGGCTAATGGCATGCTTCTCATTCGGTTCCATTTCGCCAAACGTTACATCATAACCATCGACAATAAAAATCGGGTCATAGCCAAAGCCGTGTGCGCCGCGTGGCGGAAAGGTGAGTGTGCCATGAACTTCGCCCCTGAAGCACTGCACGTTTCCCTGAATGTCTGATAGCGCAAGCACACAAACAAAATAGGCCGCGGCACCGTTGGGTTCAACCCCCGCAGCGCGTAATTCGCTTTCAACGCGCGCCATGGCGAAGGAGAAATCTTTGGTATCACCCGCCCAGCGTGCGGAATAAATGCCCGGCGCACCATGCAGTGTCGGCACCACCAGCCCTGAATCATCGGCCAGTGATGCCATGTTGGCGCCCAGTGCGGCGGCGCGAGCTTTCAGTGCCGCGTTCTCTTCAAACGTCACCCCGGTTTCTTCGGGTTCGGGTAGGTTCAGCTCAGCGGCGGAATGAACGGTGATGCCAAGCGGTGCCAGCAGCGCGTTAATCTCACGCACTTTGCCAGCATTATGGCTTGCAACAATCAGCGGCGACAGCATTTACATCTCCAGCGCTTCGCGTTGTTTTTGAACCAGCGACACAATACCGGCTTTACCCAGCTTCAGCAATTCAGCAAGTTCGGTTTCGTTGAAGGTGCTTTCCTCGCCCGACATTTGCAGCTCAACCATGTTGCCATCGGCGGTCATAATAATATTGGCATCAACCCCGGCGGTGGAATCTTCATCGTAATCCAAATCAAGCAGCGGCTTGCCGCGCACAATGCCGCATGAAATGGCGGCGACAGGCGAAAGCAGCGGCGATGTTTTCAAATCACCCCGTTTTTGCAAAGTGGTAATGGCATGGGCCAGCGCCACAAATCCGCCGGTGATGGACGCGGTGCGGGTGCCACCATCGGCCTCGATTACGTCGCAATCGACCACAATTTGGCGCTCGCCCAGTTTCTCTAAATCAATCGCGGTGCGAAGGCTGCGGCCAATGAGGCGCTGAATTTCCTGCGTGCGGCCCGATTGTTTGCCCTTCGCCGCTTCACGCGGGTTGCGACTGTTGGTGGCACGCGGCAACATGCCATATTCCGCCGTTACCCAACCCGAACCGGTGTTGCGCAGAAAATGCGGCACGCCGGTTTCCACGCTGGCGGTGCACAGCACCTTGGTGTGACCAAATTCGACCAGGCATGACCCTTCGGCATGTCGCGAAACGCCAGCAGTGAGGGTGACAGGGCGCAGCTCGTTGGCAGCGCGGTTGAATGAACGGGTCATGAAGGCTCCTTTGGTTGAATGGCGCGACCTTAGGCGTAAGGGCCGCCCCCCGCAACCACTTCCCACATCCCTCTTGAAAATTTACACCTATAGTTCCATATAGCGGGCAATCATGGAGAAGCTATTATGAGTGAACCACAAGAAATTCCTGAAATTGTCCCTGAAGTAGCCGAAGCCGAAGCCGCGCCCGAGGCCATGGCCCGCGCCCTGCAAGCACTGCTTGATGCCAAGGAAAGTGAACTGGCCGCCATGAAGGATCAGGCGCTGCGGGCGCTGGCTGAGGCTGAAAATACCCGCCGCCGCGGCGAGCGCGAGCTGGCCGATATGAGCAAATATGCCGTCACCGGCTTTGCCCGTGATTTGGTGGGGGTGATTGAAAACCTACAGCGCGCCGTGGATAGTATTCCCCCGGAACTGAAAACAGAGCAACCCGCCGTGGCTAATTTGGCCGTGGGTGTGGAAATGATATTGAGTGAATTGCTGGGTATTTTTAACCGTCAGGGCATTAAACGCATCGACCCCATGGGCCAGAAGTTCGACCACAACTTCCATCAGGCCGTGGCGCAAATTGATTCGCCCGATGCCGAAGCCGGCACGGTGGTGCAAGTGCTGCAAGCGGGCTATGTGATTCATGATCGCCTGCTGCGGCCGGCCATGGTGGGCGTTGCGGCTGCTTCGTCGCCCGCTGCTGTTGTCGATACGAAGGCCTAGAGAAAGTAATTCCTAGGGCCATACTTTCTGCCTCTAGACATATTGCATTGCGCTGGTATGGTCATTCCATGGCACGATTAAAAAATTCAGGGTCGAACGACATTCCATTCGAGCGCGATGACGCGCACCGACTGCTGCCCACCATGATTGCGTGCCTGGTTGGTTTTGCGGCGTTGCTGTTGGCGGTGGCTGTGTGCCTTACCAGCGCGCTTTCGTCGCAATCGCGTGATGTGGCCGGGGTGTTGCAAGTTGAGGTGCCGCGCAACAAAGCCGATGATAAAGGTGCCATGGAAACTATTCTGGCAGAACTGAAACGCACGTCGGGTGTGGAAGAAGTGGTGGTGCTGGGTACGGCGCAAATGGAAGCGTTGCTGAAGCCGTGGTTGGGGAATAATTTTTCGCTGGCTGATTTGCCCATCCCTGTCATTTTAGATGTTAAGACAGGGGTCAATGGCAACAAAAGTGCGGTGAACATGAACGCACTACGTTCCGTTATGAGCAAAATTGATAGCGGCATTCGTGTGGAAGATCGTGGGCCGTGGGTTGCCCACATGGTGAAAGCGGCAAACCTATTGCAGGGATTGGTGATGCTGGTGGCGTTGCTGCTTATCGCATGCGTCGTGGGTATGATTGTGCTGGTGGCAAAAACCAATTTGCGGTTGCATTTTAAAACCGTCAGTCTGTTGCATATGTTTGGCGCGACCGACGATTATATTCTTCGCCAGTTTCAACGCAACGGGGCTTGGCTGGCTGGGCGCGGGGCGTTTGTGGGGGTTATGTTCGCCGCACTCATTTTTTCGACCACGGTGATTTTGTCGGTGCAGTGGCACAGCCCAGTGTTGCCCGTTGTCAAGTTAACGGCCCTGCATGGCGCCATATTTCTTCTGTTACCCATTCTTACCGCCTTGGTGGCACTGGTGGCAACACGCCTAACCGTGCAGTCCATGCTGCAAAACATCCGCTAACTTCTGGAGAGAATTAATTGTTTGTACTGCTTGATCGTGACGGGGTGATTAACGTGGATGGCCCCGTTGGCGTGCTGAAGCTGGAGGAATTTGTTTTCCTGCCGCGCTCTATCGATGCCATTGTTCGCCTCACACAAGCCGGATATCGCATCGCCGTATGCACCAATCAATCTGCTATTGGCAAAGGGTGGATGAGTGAAGACACACTCCATGTGATTCATCATTATATGCGTAGCGAGGTTGAAAAGCAGGGCGGAAAAATCGAAAAAATTTATTATGCGCCCGATCATCCCGATGTGCCAAGCACCCGCCGCAAGCCGGCCCCGGGCATGCTGCTGGAAGCCTTGGCCCATTTTGGCGCCGACCCTGCACGCACCCCCATGGTAGGCGATATGATGCGTGATTTGGAAGCCGCCACAGCGGCGGGCTGCCCGCGCATTCTCACCCGTACGGGCAAAGGTGCCGCGCTTGAAGCAAGCGGAATTCCTGAGGCCATTGCGCCGGTTACCGTGTGCGACGATCTTTATGACGCGGTGACGTATATTCTGGCGAATTATCGCTAGCCCCGCGCTATTTACCACCCTAAACTAGCGCCATGCGGTTTCTTCTTTTCATTCTGGTGGCGGGGGCCATCATCTGGGTTTCGGCACTGGTGTGGTTTGTGCAAACCATGCCGCGTGAGGCGGCTTCACCAACGCTGAGAACCGATGCGATTATTGTGCTCACCGGCGGCAATGGCAGGGTAGAGCGCGGGTTTCGCATGTTAGCCGATGGCGCCGCGCCGGTGCTTTTAATCAGCGGGGCGGGCCAGCACGTCACCTTGCCGCAAATGCTGGCGGTGCACGCAAGCAGTGCGGTGCAGCAGCAAATTATTGCCCGCGAACCCGAAGCTGAAATTGTGCTTGATTACATGGCTGAAACGACCCAATCAAACGCGCAGTTGGCTACGCATTTCATCAATGAACGGCGCATTCAATCCATTCGCCTCATCACCGCGCATTACCATATGCCGCGCAGCCTGCTGGAATTTAAAACAGCCATGCCGGAGTTGAAAATTATTGCTGACCCTGTATTCCCCGATGGGTTTCAGCGCGACCAATGGTGGCAGCATGACAACACGCGGCGGCTGGTGTTTAGCGAGTTTTATAAATATTTTGCGGCACTCTTGCTTCGCAAATCTTAAGTTGCTTCGATTTGTCTCCTGACAAATCTTCGCGTGCCTTCGGCAGCTGATGGCTCGGTTGATTCGGGCCTACTGGCCCTCACCCTTCGGGTTGCTTCGCAATCCAAAACGCCTCCTGGCGTTTTGTGCCCAGCTCGCTCTAGCGGCGCGAGCGATGCAGCTGGCCGTCGCGCAAATAAATCACCGGATATTCGAAGGCATCGAGCAGCGAGGCATCATGCGTGGCGAACACGATGGTGGTGCCCACTTTGTTGAGGGATCGAAACAGATACATCAGCTTCATGCTCAGCTCGTGGTCGAGGTTTCCGGTTGGTTCATCCGCCAGAATTAGCAGGGGCTTGTTGATAACGGCGCGGGCAATGGCCACCCGTTGTTTTTGCCCGCCGGAAAGCAGAGGGGGGCGAACATCGGCAAAGCCATCCAGACCAATCCATGCCAGCAATTCTTTCACTTTTGTTTCAATGTCACTGCGTGACTCACCCAGAATTTTCAGCGGCAGCGCCACGTTTTCAGCCACGGTTAAATGGTTCAGCAGTTGAAAATCCTGAAACACGGTACCAATTTTCCGACGAAGTTCCGGCAATTGCTGACGCTGCAAATCGGTCACATCTTGCCCAAACAAATGCAGGTGACCCGCGGTTGGCTTCAGCGACAGCGCCAACATGGAAAGCAATGACGACTTGCCCGCCCCACTGGCGCCCGAGACAAAGGTGAATGACCCGGGCTCCAGATGCAGATTTACCTGTCGCAGCACGGGTTTCCCGGCGATATATTCAATTGAAATGTTGTTGCATCGAATCATCTGAATAACCTCTATATATCGGCTAGCGGCTTTGGTCCAAATAGTTTATTGTGGCTGACATGATTTTAGAATGTCCGGAATGTCATGCACGGTTTTTAGTGGCTGACGCGCTGCTTGCGCCGGCCGGCCGCAGCGTGCGTTGTGGGTCGTGCAGCCATCAGTGGCATGCGCCCGCGCCAAGCCCCAGCTTTGCCGCCGCGGTTGAGGCGGAAGTGGCCGCCTTGGAGGGTGGAGTAGTGACGAATGCTGCCGCGAGCGTGGCCAGCGCTAAGCCTGCAAAAAAATCTAAATTGCTTAGCCTTCCGGTGAAACCCTTTAAAATTGCGGTTCCCGCGTTGGCGGCCGTGTGGTTGGCGGTGGCCTACATCGCTTATTCACCCATGTGGAGCAATAACGCCACTCGCGACTTGGCCTTCAACGAAGTGCGCATGGAGCCGGAAGTGAACGATGTGAAAACCACCTATGTGCTTTCGGGCGGCATTGTGAATCATGGTGCCGAACAACGCATCATTCCCAGTGTGCGCGTAGAACTGAAAACATCGGAAGGTAAGGCTTTCTGGTCGCGCGAATATCCGGTGAATAAAGTTATTAAGGGCGGTGAAGTGTGGCCATTTAAAATTGCCAATGTGGAAACCTCGCGTGCGGCCGATGTGGCTGAGGTAGTGGTGGATATTGGCAATGGTATGCAGTTGATGGTTCGCTGATGAGCGAGAAAAAACGCTCCATTCCCGTTTTATTTACGGCCGCCGAAATTAAAGAACGGGTGGAAGCCCTCGCGGCCGAAATTGCCAGTAAAATGAGTGGCGAAATTCTGATTGTGTCGTTGCTGCGCGGTTCGTTCATGTTCACGGCCGATTTGGTGCGCGAGCTTTATGCGATTGGCGTGCATCCTCAAATCGATTTTATGACCCTAAGCAGCTATGGCCAGGCTACGCAAAGCAGCGGCAACGTGGTGGTGGGGCGTGATTTAAGTGATGAGGTGAACGGGCGCACAGTGTTAGTGGTTGATGATATTCTGGAAACGGGTCGCACCTTAACCTTCGCGGTTGAGCTGTTGAAAGAGCGCGGCGCGGCCGATGTGAAGCTGGCGGTGTTGCTGGAAAAATCAGGCAAGCTGGAAGTGGGCATTAAGGCTGATTTTGTTGGCTTCAGCATTCCTGACAAATTTGTGGTGGGCTATGGGCTGGATTATGCCAACCATTACCGTGAGCTGCCGTTTATTGGTTATCTCGACGTTCACTAGCACATCATTTCTAGGGCCAATGACGTTGTCGTTTGCGTGCTCAGTTCAGTTATGTAGCGCTGCTACACGCCTTCCTTGCGCGCGCTAACTCCTAGTCCTTGTCACCTATAAATGATGCGTAGATTTAAGAAGAAGCTAGCCAGCTGGGAATTTCTTCCGCCGCTAGCATTTCCTCATAGCTTGGGCGTTTGCGGATGACGGCAAATTCGCTGCCCTGCACAAGCACTTCGGGAATGATGGGCCGCGAATTATAGCTGTTGCTCATGCTGGCGCCATAGGCACCGGCGGTGCGGAAGACCAACAAGTCGCCTTCAGCCGGAAGTGGCATGCTGGCGTCTTTCACGAACACATCGCTTGATTCGCAGACGGGGCCAACCACAGCAACGGTGGCTGGTGCCGCGGTGGTTTCTTTCACCAGCATCATGTCATGCACGGCGTCATAAAGCGCGGGGCGCATCAGGTCGTTCATGCCGGCATCAACAATCACATACGTGCCCGCCGCACGTTTTACATACAGCACTTTGCTTACCAGAATGCCTGCATTACCGGCAATTAAGCGACCCGGTTCCACAATCAATTCCACGTTATCGTCACCAAATAATTCTTGCACCAGTGCACCATATTCCAGCGGCAGGGGTGGGGCATCGCCCTCGGCATAGGGCACGCCAAGCCCGCCACCCAAGTCAATGCTGCGCAGCATAATGCCACTGTCGTGCAGGTCGGAAACTAGTTTTTTTACCCGCATATAGGCCGCGCGGAATGGATCCAGCGTGGTGAGTTGCGAACCAATATGCACCGACACACCACGCACATAAATATGCGGCAAACTGTTGGCCAATGCATAAATAGCGGGGGCAATATCAATATCAATACCGAATTTATTTTCTTTTTTACCGGTAGATATTTTAGCGTGGGTGGCCGCGTCCACATCGGGGTTGACGCGTAGCGCAATGGGCGCACGTTGATTGAGTGTGCGGGCCACTTCGTTTAG
This sequence comes from Rickettsiales bacterium, assembly GCA_947441895.1. Classification (GTDB taxonomy): domain Bacteria; phylum Pseudomonadota; class Alphaproteobacteria; order Rickettsiales; family UBA3002; genus QFOX01. The sequence continues at coordinate 8,829 of CANEUT010000056.1, forward strand.
CTGCAGCAATTCGCGGTCCGATTCCACATTGAACTGGTGAATGCCAACCCCAAGCGCGAAGCGCATTTCATCCGCCGTTTTGCCAACGCCCGAGAACACAATCTTTTCGGGTGCAATGCCCGCTACCAGCGCGCGCCGCAGCTCGCCGCCAGAAACCACATCGGCACCAAGCCCGCACTGGCCCAGTAATTTAAGCACGGCAATATTGCTGTTGGCTTTTACCGCAAAACAAATGAGTGGTTTTAGCTTGCCGAAGGCTTGCGCAAACACGTGCGCATGACGCGCGAGGGTGGCGCT
>CANEUT010000057.1 GCA_947441895.1 Rickettsiales bacterium
GCCGAGGTGCTGAAAGCCAACAACGTGGTCGATGGCTATGTGCGCCCCGTGGCCTGGCGCGGCAGCGAGATGATGGCGATTTCCGCCCAAGCCACCAAAATTCACGTGGCCATTGCCAGCTGGTCGTGGCCCAGCATGTATAAAAAAGATATCAAAGAAAAAGGTATTCGCCTGGCCCACGCCGTTTATAAGCGCCCCTCGCCCGAGAATGCACCCGTGGCCAGCAAAGCCGCCGGACTATACATGATCTGCACCATCAGCAAGCACGCCGCTGAAAAAGCCGGTTTCGATGATGCGCTGATGCTGGATTATCGGGGCTATTTGGCCGAAGCGACGGGGGCCAATTTATTCCTCGTCATCAACGGTGAAATTCACACGCCGCTGGCTGATTGCTTCCTCGATGGCATTACCCGCCGCACGGTTATTGCACTCGCCAAAGCCAAGGGCATCACCGTGCATGAGCGTCACATTATGCCTGAAGAGCTGAGCAAAGCGCAGGAGGTGTTCCTCACCGGCACCGCGGCGGAAATTACCCCCGTGCGCGAGATTGATGGCATCCATTTCGAGATTGCGAATGTCACGCGCACGCTAATGGCGGAATATGAGAAAGCCACGCGCAGCGCGGCAGCTGCTGCTGCCTAGTTTTTGGTTGCTACGATTTGGTCTGCTGACCAAATCTGCGCGTGCTCTCGCAGCTGATGGCTACTGATTCGGGCCTACTGGCCCTCACCCTAAGGGCTGCTATCGCAGTCCAAAACGCCTGCTTGCGTTTTGTCGTCCAACTCGCTCTACCATTGCGTTAGTCAGTGCGTAGCCCTCCATGGCGAGCCGGAGCGATAGCGAACGAGGGGACCCGAAGCGCAGCGGAGAGAGACGAGCGTTAGCGAGTCAACCGATAGCGGGGGCGGGACGCCCCCTTAAACAAAGTATCTTATACTTTGTTTTGTATAACTCACCGCGCTGATAACCGCCAAGGCAGCCGCCATCATCAGCACAAAACTGCCCATGGGCATAAAGGCTGGAAATTGAAATACGGGCGCGGCCAACAGCAACGTAATGGCCAGCATTTGCATCGCCGTCTTCCATTTGCCACCGCTTGAAACCGGCAGCTCAATCTGCTGATTGCCCAAAAATTCGCGCAGGCCCGAGATATAAATTTCGCGCAGCAAAATCAGCATCACCGGCAGGGTTGGCATTTCGGTGTGGCTCACCAAATAAATCAGCAGCAGCGCCACCAAAAGCTTATCGGCCAGCGGGTCGAGCATGGTGCCCAGCTTGCTGGTCACCTGCCAGCGCCGCGCCAAATAACCATCCAAAAAATCGGTCGCCGCAGCATACACAAACAATGCCAGCAGGGCGGCTTGTGGCGCCGATAATACAAGTATCAATAACAGCGCAATCGGAACGCACGCCACGCGCGAGAATGTCAAAAAATTCGGAATATTCGCGCGCGAAAGACGTGCCATTTAGGCAGCCGTCGGCGCATCCGTCACTGGACGGCTGGCGCTTTTGCGAGCGTGGAACATAGAGTTGAAATCCATCGGGTCAAGCTGCAGCGGCGGGAAGCCACCATCACGCGTTAAATCGCTCACCACGCGGCGCGCATAGGGGAACAGCAAATAGGCCGCCTGCACAAACAGCGTTTGTTCCATGTCTTCTTCGGGAATATTTTGCAGTTCAATCACGCCGCTATAGACCAGGTCACACAGAAACACGGTGGTTTTATCAGCCACGGCGCGACAGGCAATTTGCATCGACAGTTCGAACATGCGCTCATCCATGCGCTGGGCGCTTAAATTCACCGACACATCCATGGAAGGGGCTTCGCGCAGCGAAAAAATACTGGCGGGCGCGCGTGGATTTTCAAACGACATGTCTTTAATATATTGGGCGCGCAGAAAAATGGCCGAATCAGTAGCCGATGGCACGGGCGATGTTGGAGTATCAGTCATAGGAATCCTTGTATTTACTGGTAGTTTGTCTATATGAGCAGGGCGGCGTTTACAAGCGCATCTTTACAACAAAAAGCCTCTCGTGTGCGTGTGTCGCCTTCCATGGCGAACCGCGCTAGCGGGGGTCAGCGGCGAAGCCGCGAAGGGGGAAGCCCCTTCATATAAAGGAGAGGCCCATGGAAGGCGGATTTGGATACGGCGACATTATCGTCATCGGTGCATTAGCGGCGTTTATTTTGCTGCGCTACCGCGCCATGCTGGGTGAAAAAAACGAGCGTGACGACGCGCCGCGCGCCAAAGCAGCGCCCTTGGCCGAACATGAACGGGTGATTCAACTGCCAACCCTGCGTGCCACACCGCCGATCGACGTTTCCGATGAAAACAAGAAATATGGCTCACTGGCCGATAGCTTTATTAAAATACGCGCCATTGACCGCGAGTTTTCACCCGATGAATTTATTGGGGGTGCCCGCGCGGCCTATGAAATGGTCATGGAAGCCTACAACAAGGACGATCGCGAGACGCTGAAAATGCTTTTATCCGACGCGCTTTACAAAAGTTTCGACGCGGCACTGACAAGTGAAAAAGAAGCTGGTCAAAAAAACGAGACAACGCTGCTGGCCATCAGCAAAGCCACCATTTTTGAAGCCAACCTCAGCGGTTCAGTCGCCACCATTTCCGTTGATTTTTCTAGCGAGCAAATTCATTTAGTTCGCAACGCCGCTGGTGAAATTGTCGAGGGCAATCCATCGTCGCGCACCGCTGTGGAAGAGCGCTGGGTATTTACCCGCACCCTCACCAACACCAACCCAAACTGGACCATTATCGAAACCTAACTTTTGTCAGAAAGCTGCCGCATCCGTTTTATTTCAGTTTCATATGATATATGTTCCGTACGGTTAACATTCTATAGGAGACTAAAAATGATCCTTCGCACCACAGGCCTCATGCTATCAGCCCTTTCAGCCTTTGCCCTTGCATCGGCCGCTTTCGCACAAACTGCCGAGACACCGCCTACACGTCCGTCGATCGATCAGCGGATTGAAAATCAGCAAAAGCGCATTGATGCTGGTGTAGAAAAAGGAACCATTACTCCCGAGCAAGCAGCGCGCGATACCGCCCGCACCGAGCGTATTGGAAAACGCGCCGACGCTTTGGAAGCCAAACAAGGTGGGGAATTAAACAAGCGCCAAGAACACCGCATGAATCGCGCACTAAACAAAAATAGTCGCGCTATTCATCATCAGCGCAAAAACTAATTTTCATTTTTTATCTTATAAAAACCGGCAGTCGAAAGGCTGTCGGTTTTTAGTTTTGGCTTTACGCTTCGCGGCTGGCCTTACGGCTACGCACCGACCCTACAAACGATTGAATGGTAAAGAAGCGAGCTGGGCGAGTGTGCCAACAGCCAGCAGCGCTGCGTTTTCATTGATCAGAAGATCAATGAAAATAAATCAATAATCATCTCCGCGTCAGTTTGGCGTCAGGCTGTCCTCATATTCGAATGTTATACCGGTCTCACTACTAACCACTTACAGGAGACTAACTATGAATATTCGTACCAGTGCTATTGCTCTTTCAACCGTTATCGCTCTGACTGCAACGGCTGCTTTTGCTGCTGAAACCATACCGGCTGCCACCGCACACACCACCAAAGAAGTGGTAAAAGAAACGGTGAAAACTGAAGCAACGACCGAAGCAAAAACAGACGCCACCGGCGTTGTTAAAGAAGTAACGAAAGATGCAACGACTACGCATGCTGTTGAGAAAAAAACTGACGCCGTGAAAGCTGCAAAGCCAGAAGTGAAATAGTTTTTATCCCTGAAAATCCACCCTTAACCGGCAGTCGCAAGGCTGCCGGTTTTTTTCGGGGTCTTTGTTTGCTCGGGTTTGTCTACTGACAAAACCCTCGCGCCGCTTCGCGGGCTGATAGCTACTGATTCGGGCCTGCTGGCCCTCACCCTAAAGGGTTGCTTAGGAAGTCCAAAACGCCTGCTTGCGTTTTGTCACCCAGTTCGCTCTTTTACTTTTCAATCGTTCGTAAAGTCGGTGCGTAGCCGAAGGCGAGCCGGTAGGTGGGGGATTCTTATCCCCCACGCGGCTGCGCCGCTAATAAAAAGCAACCCACCACCACATAAAGTATTTCTTTCCACCCACCCCACCACATTTTGATAGATTTTTCATTTCATCCGTGGTTCTCTATTTTTGTGCCACGCACCAAACGCTGCAAAGCCAAGGTGTTGCAAGAGCACGGACCTTAGCCCCGGCCAAGTAACCGGGGCAGCGTAGAGTAGGAGGTGATGGATGAGCTGCTAGGGTTGTGACTCGCATGAGCACCCGGTGGTTTGTATCACCTGCTCGGTCGAAAACCTCCCAAGTCCGCCTCCATCAGTTTCTAGTCTGAGCTGCCTCGGCGACAGTCACTTTAATCAAGGAGTGCTTGATGTCCGCCGTTCAATTTTCCGAACTTGATGGTTCCGCCAAAAACCCCCTCGACCTTGCCGAACAACTCGTCAGCGACCGCGACTGGTTATTTGATCGTCCGGTGGATGAAGAATTGGTGGCCGAAGTCACCGGCAGCTGGTGCAATTTCCGCATCTGGTTCGCCTGGCAGGAAGATTTAGGCGCACTCATTTTCTCCTGCGCCTATGACACCAAAATTCCTGAAAAGAACCGCGCACGCATTTTTCCACTGCTCGCCGCCGTGAACGAAAAAATGTGGCTAGGCCATTTTGATTTGGGCTCGGAAGATGGCATGGTCATGTTCCGTCATGCGCTGTTGCTGCGCGGTGGCCAAGGCGCCACGGCCGAACAGCTGGAAGACCTACTCGATATCGCTATGGTGGAATGCAACCGCTTCTACCCTGCTTTCCAGTCCGTCCTCTGGGGTGGCAACACGGTGGAGCAAGCCATGGAAATCGCGCTGCTCGATACCGTGGGCGAGGCGTAGGGTTTACTTCGAATAATAAAGAAGCGAGCTGGGCGAGCGAGCCTTCAGCCAGCGAAGCTGCGCGTAAGTTTGATCAGGAGATCAAACTGAAGCTACATAAAATAATACGGATTCACGTCGATTTTGATACGCACGCCGCTGAATTTCTGCGTGCTCAACCAGCCGCGCAGCGTGCGTTGCAGGTGGATGCCCGGCGCGGCTTTCACCAGCAGGCGATAGCGATATTGTCCGCGCAGTTTTGAAAGCGGTGCCGGCGCAGGCCCCAGCACGGTGAGGCGCGCGTCGGCCGGGGCAGATTTTGCAAGCTGCTGCCCCGCCGCGCGCACATTGGCCTCACTCACCCCATCCAGCAAAATGGCGGCCAATTGGCCAAACGGTGGCCATGCTCCTGCTTTACGTTCTTTCGCTTCCAACGCCATCAGTTTGTCGCGGTCATGGGCGCAAAGCGATTTCATAACGGGGTGGTCAGGCTCGTACGTCTGAATAAACACTTTGCCCGCCAGCTCGCCTCGCCCGGCACGGCCCGCCAACTGGTGCAGCAATTGATAGCTGCGTTCGCCCGCGCGCAAATCAGCACCACTCAGCCCCACATCAGCATCCACCACCACCACAAAGGTGAGGCGCGGGAAGTGGTGCCCCTTCGCCACCATTTGCGTGCCCACCAGAATATCCACCTCGCCCCGCTCAATCTGGTTCCATGTCTCCAGCGCGATCGATTCGTCGGAAGATAAAACCGCAAGTGTAATAGGGCGTGCGTAGCCTTCCATGGCGAGCCGCGAAGCGAGGGGGTCAGCGGCGTTTGCCGCGAAGGGGGGTTCGCCCCCTTCTGAAATTCTAAACATATCCCGCGCTTCTTCGGCGATGCGTTCTACACCGGGTCCGCAGGCGGCCAATTTGTCATGTTCCGCATTACAGCTTGGGCATTTTTGCGGCATGGTTTCACGGTGGCCGCAATGGTGACACTCTAACCGATTCTTCCCGTGCACCACCAGCCACGCCGAACAATGGCTGCACTGGAAACGGTGCCCACACGCGCGGCACAGCAGCAGCGGCGCATAACCGCGGCGATTCAAAAAAAGGAGCACCTGTTCGCCGCGCGCCAGCGTCGCCAGCATTTCTGCCCGCACCAATGGCGATAAAAAATTCCCCCGTTCCGGCGGGTGAATACGCATATCCACCAGCTCCACACTTGGCAGCCCCGCCGCCCCAAACCGCTCGGGCAAATGCAGCTTTTCATATTTGCCGTTCTTCACATTCTCCAGTGTTTCCAATGATGGCGTGGCGGATGCCAGCACAATGGGAATCTGTTCAAAATGTGCCCGCACCACGGCCATGTCACGCGCGTGATAGAGCACGCCATCTTCCTGCTTATAGCTCGGGTCATGTTCCTCATCGACAATGATGAGGCCAAGATTTTTAAACGGCAGAAACAGCGCCGAACGCGCACCCACCACCACCGGCGCCGCGCCGCGCACCACCGCTTGCCAGGCGCGGGCTTTGGCCACCGGCGTCATGTGCGAATGCCACGCGGTGGGATGCGCACCGAAAGTTTGTTCAAATCGCGCGAACCATTGATGCGTCAGCGCAATCTCGGGCAGCAGCACGAGCACTTGCTGGCCGCGCGCCATGGCCTCCGCAATCGCATGAAAATAGACTTCGGTTTTGCCCGAGCCAGTCACCCCGTCCAGCAGGATTGGTTTAAGCGCTTCGCGCTTTTGGGATGGGGACTTCGCCCCCAAACCCCCGACGCTTCGCGGCTCGCCATGGAAGGCTACGCACGACCCATCAACTATTTCGCTGCCCTCACCCAACACATCTTTTAATTTATCAGCCGCTTTTTGCTGCGCCTCAGTAAGCGTGGGCAGGGTGATGGTAAATGCTGGAATGGTAAGCGGCTTTTTGGGCGTTTTTGCGGCATGGGCAAGGCCACACAGCGAAAGCACCGCGCCTTTAGGGGCTAAGGTAAATTCCGAAATCCAATCCAACCAGCGGCGATAATTCTTGGCCAATGGCGGCAGGTCATCAATCACCCGCGTGACGGGTTTCAGCTTAAATTCTTTTTTGGCCGGCGGCGGCGCGGCATCCCACACGGCGCCAATAAGGCTGCGCTTACCCAGTGGCGCTTCCACCAATGCTCCCTCGGCCGTTCCTGTGGGCACGGCATAGTCAAATGCACTATCCAGCAACGCGGGTAAAAGCACCCCCATGCGAGAGGTTGCTTGCAGCATTTGGGAAGTCGCGGTACTAGGTATTTTCATAATTATTTTCGTCATTGCGAGCGAAAGTAGCGATGCGGCAGCAAAGACTACATGTCATCCTGAACGAAGTGAAGGATCTAATTGGATTCTTCGCTTCGCTCAGAATGACAATGTGAAAGGAACCGTGATGAAATTTTTTGCCGACACAGCAGATATTGCCGAAATCAAAGACCTTGCCGATACTGGCTTGCTGGATGGGGTGACCACCAACCCGTCGCTCATCAAAAAATCGGGTCGCGACTTCAAGGAAGTCATCAAGGAAATCTGCGCCGTGGTCGATGGCCCCGTCAGCGCCGAAGTGGTGGCGCTCGACTATGAAGGCATGGTGCGTCAAGGCGAAGACCTGCGCAAAATTGCTGATAATGTGTGCATTAAAGTGCCCCTCACCATTGATGGCCTCAAGGCCTGTAAACACTTCACCAGCAGCGGCACGCAAGTGAATGTTACGCTGTGCTTCTCGGCAGGTCAGGCGCTGCTGGCGGCCAAAGCAGGGGCCACCTTCATCAGCCCGTTCGTGGGCCGTTTGGATGACATCGCCACCGATGGTATGCAGCTGATTCATGACATTGTGACCATCTACAACAACTATCCGCAGTTCGAGACCGAAGTGCTGGTGGCCAGTGTGCGCCACCCCATGCACATTATCGAAGCCGCTAAAATGGGCGCCGGGGTGATGACGGCGCCGGCATCGGTGATTAAGGCGCTGGTGAAGCACCCGCTGACCGATAAGGGCTTGGAACAATTCCTGAAAGACTGGGAAGCGACGGGTCAGAAGCTTTAAGGTGCACAAAAGTGGCCATTAATGAGCATCCCGCCAAAGGATCCATTCTTATTTGCAATTTTGATGGAGCGTTTAAAATTCCCGAAATGGTAAAGCCACGCTGCGTTATTGTTTTGAGTCCCAAAATAATGAATCGGCCTAAACTTTGTACGGTGGTGTGTCTTAGTAACACTCCACCCGATCCCGTGATGCCATACCACATGCAAATCAACCTGGCTCCGGCATTGCCAAATCCTTGGAACAGTAACGGTGTTTGGGTGAAGGGCGACATGGTTTATTCTATTGGGTTTCAACGACTAGATTTTATACGCTTGGGCAAACAAGCAAATGGTAAAAGAATCTATTATTATTCAAAGCTTAATGATCATCAAATGAAGCAGGTACACGCCTGTGTTCTGCGCGGAATGGGCTTATCGTCATTGACAAAACATCTGTAAGCTAATAAATTGGGCTTGTTAGCGGCTCTCGGTTTTCTGATCCGCGTCTAAGACCTGACAACAGGCCACTGCACCGATGTGGTGATTACAAACTCTGGTGCAGTGCAGATATAAACCCGCTTAGGCGGGTTTTCTTTTGGGTGGCCTAGCCGCATCACTCCCGCCAAAAACGCCTAAAACCTCATAAAAACCTGTTTCTGGGTCGAGTGTTGCAGGTTTTTTTGTTACCTTTAACCTCATGAAGAAGCGTGCTCACATCATCCGTTTTGTCATCCCGGGCCTGACCCGGGA
>CANEUT010000058.1 GCA_947441895.1 Rickettsiales bacterium
CCGTGCGCGCGATAAAAAAACTCGAAGAAACTGAGGATTTTTGCTTTCGGAAACAGGTCTTTCAAAAACAGTGCATCGCCCCAACCCGGGTGATTAATAATCACATCGGGCGAGAAGTTCTCTTTCGTTTTCAGCGCATGGGCGGCGCGCCACACATGCTGGCCTTGAATGACCGCCCGCGCGCTAGTGGCCAAATAGCGATGGGTTTCCGTGGCGGGTGCTTTGGTGATGGCATAGGGCACACGCGTGACGCCAGCAATTTCAGCGGTTTTATGCTTGGTGATGAAAAAAATACGATGCCCGCCCTCGGCCCCAAACGCCTTGGCCAAATGCTTGTATTGGCCCGGCATGTTGGGGTGAATGAAAAGCAGCTGCACGTCATTACACTTGCGCGGTGATGGAAGCGGCGGCCACTTCGCGTTCGGCAATAATGCGACTGCGATAGGTGCTATAAATCGTTCCAAGCAAAATCAGCAATGCGCCGCTGAAGGTGTAAATATCAAGCTGCTGCGCATACACCAGATAGCCGAGAATGGTTGAGAAAAGCAGCGATACAAAGTTCAGTGGAATGAGCACCATGAACGGCACTTTTGCAATGGCTTTCGCCACATAGACCTGCTGCAAATAGGCAATCACCCCAATGAGCGCCAGCCAAAACCAGCCCTCGATACTTGGGGTTTTCCAATTGGCAATGCCTGCGGGCAAGGCAAGCACGGTGGTCATGGCCAGCATGTAAAAAGCAATATGCTGCGATGATTCGGTGCGGGTGAGCAGCTTAATGGTGACGCCACAAAGCGAAAAGCCCAGCGCTGCGCCGAGTACATAAAATACCCCGGGGCTAAGTGCAATTTCTCCCGGACGAGTGATAATCAGCACGCCTGCAACTCCCACCAAAAGCGCAATCCACGTATGCAGGTGGCTGCGTTCTTTTAAAATAAGAATGGTGGCGATGGTCGCAAAAATGGGCGTCACAAAGTTAAGCGCCGTGTGCATGGGCAGGGTGAAATTAGTGCCCAAATAGGCCAGCGAATAGAACGACAAGGTGAACGAGCCATATTCCAGCAATGCCCGGGCGCCGTAGGTTTTTAGCCGCGGACGAAGAATGCCGCGCCCTTGTTTTATGGCCCAGGGCAGCATGCAGGCAGTGGCAATGGCACCATAGCACAGCATAATTTGAAACGCATGATAGCCAAGGCGACCATCGGTTTTTTCAGGGATGCTGATATAGGGAACGATGGAAAAAATAATGATGTTACCCAGAATAACCGCCAGAAACATGAAAATGGCAATGGTGGTCTCGCGGCGCTGGCTCATGATTATTTCCTAATGGCTAAAAACTGAATTGTTCGTTGGTGATGCGTTCTTCCAAATTATGTTCGGGGTCGAACATGAGGGACAGTGAAATGTTACGCTCTTCAAACACCGAAACGCTGACCACATCACGAATTTCAGTAAAGTCGGCCACCGCGCTGACGGGGCGTTTTTCGGGTTCCAGAATTTCGAACGTAATGCTGGATTGGTGGTTAAGAAGCGCCCCTTTCCAGCGGCGCGGGCGGAAGGGCGCAATGGGGGTGAGGGCAAGCAGTTTGCCATTCAGTGGCACAATGGGCCCGCCCGCCGAGAAGTTATAGGCAGTGGAGCCAGCCGGTGTAGCAACCAAAATGCCGTCGGCAATCAGCTCGCTCACCCGCACCACATGGTCGATGGAAACGCGCAGCTTGGCCGCTTGGCGGCTTTCGCGAAAAAGCGACACTTCGTTGATGGCCAGTTCCTGAAATTCGCGCCCGTCACGCGTGCGGGTGAACATGACCAACGGGTGCAGAAACGAGCGCCTGGCCACCGCAATGCGTTCGTGCAGAAGGTTGGACGAATAGGTGTTGAGCAGGAACCCCACCGAACCACAATTCATGCCATAGACCGGAATGTTACGGTGCATGTATTTGTGCAAAACCTGCAGCATGAACCCATCGCCACCCAAGGCCACAATCACATCGGGCTTGGTGCGTTTTCCGGCAATATCAAGAAAGCTGTATTTGGCCGAAAGTTCGGCAAACGCGGCCTGCGCTTTGGGCGATGTATCAGCCAGACATGCGATGCGTAACGGAGTATCGTTCATGACGGCCACGTTAGCACGATCATCAAAACTGACAAACGTTTATTGATCATGGAAGGCGTGACCGAACGATTCACGAATGGGGCTGACCACATAGGAAAGCATGGTGCGGTTGCCGGTCACAATCAGCGTGTCGGCGGGCATGCCGGGGGTGAGCTTCACTTCACCAATATCAGCCAGTTCGCTTTGCGGAATTTCAATACGTACCAGATAATAGCTTTCACGCGTGGCGGGGTCATCAAACCGGTCGGCCGAAACGGTTTTTACCGTGCCGCTGACCGGACGCAGATAACGCATTTTAAATGCGGTGAGGCGCACCTGCGCCACTAAGCCGGCATGCACCGAGTCGATGTCTTGCGGGTTCACCCGCGCTTCCACCACCAATGTATCGCCGGTGGGCACCAGCGACATCATGGTTTCGCCGGGCTTTACCACCCCACCCAATGTATGAATTTTTAAGCCCGTCACGGTGCCATCAATCGGCGCGGTCACATCAATCCGCCGCACCACATCGGCGCTGGCGCGGGATTGCTCTTCAAGCGTTGAAAGCTGCACCTGCGTATCTTTCAGCTCGCGGATGACTTCATTTAAAAACGTGGTGCGTTGATTCAGAATACTAATTTTTGCTTCATTAATGGTTTGATTGGCGCGGCTGATCATGGCTTGTGATTGACCACGCTGACCAAGAATATCAGCCGCTTGTCGCTGCAATGACAGCAAGCGTGGCTTCAGCGCATTGCCGGTTTTCAGCAGTCCTTCCACCACCGCTATTTCCTGATTAAGCAATTCCACCTGTTTGCTCGCCGCCCCAACTTGTTCGCGCAGGCCGTTTATTTCTTCGCCGCTTTGCGCCATTTTTTGGTTGAGCACGCTAACTTGTCCGCTGAGCGATTCACGGCGCGTGGCAAATAAACGCCGCTGTGTTTCCAGCGCTTCTTTCACTTTGGGGTCGGTATTTTCCTGCTTCAGAAATTCAGGCGGGAAGGTGATGCTGGCGGCGTTATCACGCTCGGCAATGAGGCGTGCCTCGGTGGCTTTGGCCGCCAGATATTGGCCCAGAACCTGTTCGTTGCGCGACTCGGCATTGGTATTATCCATGCGCACCAGCAGCTGACCGGCTTTCACCACCGCCCCCTCACGCACCAGAATTTCTTTCACAATGCCGCCTTCTAAATGCTGCACTTCTTTGCTGTTATTTTCGGCTACTACGCGACCCGGGGCAATGGCACCCGCCGCCAGCGGTACTATCGATGCCCAGGTACCAATCACGCCAAACAAAAGAATCATCAACACCAGCCCAATAAGAATGGTGGGCCGTGCGCGCTGATCGGGCGCCAGTTGGTTAGTGGCGTCATAAGGCAGCAACCGCGCCGCCATGCGGTCAACCCAGCGGGCGCAGCGTTGCAGAAAGCGCACCGTGCTGCGGCCATGGCGTGGCGTGGGGGGCTTGGCGCCGGGGGGAATGGCAGGTAAATGCGGCGTGTGTTTTTTCATGCGTCGCCCCCTTCAATGCGTCGCTGCGGTGAAAAGTGAGCCAGCACTTCATCGCGCGGGCCCATCATTTCCACCGCGCCTTGGCGTAGCACCATTACCTTATCGACACTGGCTAGAATGCTGGGTCGGTGGGCAATGACAATGGTGGTGATGCCCGCCTGTTTCAGGTGGGTAATGGTGTTCATCAGCGCCCGTTCGCCCTCGCCATCGAGGTTACTGTTGGGCTCATCCAGAATCATCAGCCGGGGGTTGCCAAACAAGGCCCGCGCCATGCCAATACGTTGCTTTTGTCCGGGTGAGAGCACCGTGTTGCCGGGCACATACACCGTGTCATAGCCGGTTTCGAACTGTAAAATCATCTGGTGAACGCCCGCTTTTTGTGCGGCCTCAATAATTTTATCATCGGGAATATTTTCTTTCAGCCGCGCAATGTTGCGCTTGATGGAGCCGGAAAATAGATCAACCTGCTGGGGCAGATAACCAATATATTGCCCCACTTCGGCGCGGCCCCAGTTGAAAATTTCAGCACCATCCAGCCGCACCGTGCCGTGGCTGGGGGCAAACACGCCGGCGAGCGCTTTGCCGAGGGTAGATTTGCCCGCCGCACTCGGCCCAATAATGCCCAGGCTTTCGCCGGGCTGCAGTTCGAAATTAATGTTGCGAAGCGTTGGCGCGCCTTTACCGAAGCTTAAATAAAGCCCCTCCACGGTGAGGCGACCGTGCGGCACTGGCAAAACGGTCGAGCCTTGCGGTGGCATAATGTTGCGCAACAACAAATGCAGGCGATGATAGGCCTCACGCGCGCCCACCAGCTGTTTCCAAAGGCTAATGGCGCCATCAAACGGGCTTAACGTGCGCTGCACCAGAATAGACGCGGCAATCAGTCCACCGGCTGAAAGTTCGTTTTGTAGCGCCAACCACGCACCCACCGCCGTGACGGCTACTTGCAGCAACATGCGCAGGCTGCGCATGGAACCAGTGATAATGGCGCTGCGTTGCTGCGCAATATCTTGCAGCTCAAGCCCGCGAATATTTTCGCCTTCCCAGTTTTTTACCACATCATCGTTCATGCCCATGGCACAGATGGATTCGGCGCTGCGGCCAATCATATCGGCGTTGAGAGCCGATTCGATACTTTTCTCGGTGGCGCGCAGCAGCGATTTGCGGGTGGCATATTCATTGATGAGGGCCGAGGTGACGAGCATGAAAATGCCAATAATGGACATGAACCCAAGCACCGGATTGATCATGTAAATAACCAGCACAAACAGAAGCGACCACGGCACGTCCATGGCGGTGGGGGTGGCGAGCGAAATAAAGTTTTTGATGGTTGCCAAATCACGTTGATGCTGGCCCGCCAGCGGCGCACCGGTTTGCGCTGCCTGCTCGATGGAAACGCGCAGCAATTGAGGCGCCACCGTGCGTTCCAACCATTCCACAACACGGGCAATAACACCGGCGCGCACGGCATAAATGGCGCCATAAAACGCATAGCCGATCAGCACCACGGCGGTGAGGCCAATGAGCGTATCAACCGAGCGGGTGGTGAACACGCGGTCATAGACCTGCATGGAATAAATGGGCATGAGCAGCGATAGCATGTTCACCGCAAACGAGAACACGAAGACAAAGATCATGGCCCGCTTCATGGAGTGAAGGGCGGTGGCAAGCAAGGTGGAATGGGCAGGGTGTTTAGCCATGGAGGCACTGTGCAGGAACTGGCGTTATGGGTCAAGTGCGGGCGGCGGTTGGCGTGTTTATTCCACCACGCTTGCGGCTTTCGCATCACGGTGGGCCATGAAGGCGGCGCTGGCAATAATGATGGCTGCCCCAATCCAGATGCGTAAGGGGCTGGTTTCATTAAAAATGAAATAGGCGAGGATGGATGTATAAATGAGCCGTGTAAAATCAAACGGCACAAGGGTAACTACGCGGGCGAGGCTGAAGGCTTTGGCCATCGAAAAATGCATGATGATGGATGCGCCAGCAATAAAAAATAAGACAAGCCAGGCATGCGCGCTTGGCATTTGCCAGTGGGCGATGCCAAAGGGCGTAACGGCCAGCAGCATAAAAAAATTCATATAAAAAACCATGCGTAGCGGGGGTTCGGTGCTGCTGAGGGACTTGATAAAAAGTCCGGTAATGGCCCAGGCGGTGGTTGCAAAAATCACCAGCAAATCAATCCACGCAAAATCATGCGGGTTGGGATTGAGAATAATGAGCGTGCCGCCAAACCCCACCAACAGCGCCAGCCAGCGGGTGATGCCAGCTTTCTCGCCCAGAAACATGACGGCAAAAAGCGTTGAGATAAGTGGCGCCGTGAAACTGAGCGCCGTGGCATGACCAAGGGGAATGATGGTGAGGCTGTAGGTCCAGCTCATCATACCAATGGTGCCAAGCATGCTGCGCCATAAATGATCTTTCAATCGCGTGGTCCGAATGAGTGCGCTGCCCTGATAAAGTATCAGGGGTAGCAATAGAACCAGCGTCAGCGCATTGCGCAGCATAATAATAACGGGCGCCGAAAGTTCGGGGGCCACCAGGCGCACGCCCACACTCATCAGCGAGAAGCCGGCCGAGGAAATCAGCATATAGCCAATCGCCGCCGCTTGGGGGCGGGTGCGCATATATGTAAAAAACATGGAGGATCGAAACATCATGGCGTATAAACAGTGCGATGAAGAAAAAAGCTAGCACAACGGTGCCACACATGCAGTCGCACTCACAAGCGGCGCAACGGTTGGCGCAGTATCATGCTGCGCGGGCGCACGCGTTTGAGGTTTTTGCGCACCATAACCGCATTCAGCCGCTGTGGCGCGCCCTTACTCAGGCGACCGATGGTTTACTTGCCGCCATTGCTGGAGCGGCTGATATTACCCTGATTGCCGTGGGCGGTTATGGTAAGCGCGAGCTGTTTCCCTATTCCGATGTGGATGTGCTGGTGTTGTTGGGCGATGAGGCGCCCTCACAAGAGAGTGACGCCGCTGCGTTATGGTTGCAGCAAGGGTGGGATATGCATCTTCCCGTCAGCCATGCCACCCGCAACACGGAAGAAACCATTGAAGCGGCGCGCGCTGACCCAAGCATTGCCGCCGCGCTGATGGATGCGCGGTTTATCAGCGGTAATCGTGCAGCCTATCTGTCTCTTAAAAAGCGCTTAAAGCACGATGTTTTTGGCAGCGCCCCGCACGCATTCGTTGCAGCCAAACTGGCCGAACGCGATGCGCGTCATGAAAAATGGGGTGATTCACGTTTTATGCTGGAGCCCAATATTAAAGAGGGCAAGGGCGGTTTGCGCGATTTGCACACCCTCACCTGGCTGACGCGTTATTGCTATGGCGTGACCAAAGCGAGTGATGTGGTGCGCACCGATTTGCTGACCCACGAAGAATGGAAACATTACCGCAATGCCTATTTGTTTTTTGCCACGGTGCGGGCGCACATGCACTTGCAGCGCGGGCGGGCAGAAGAACGACTGACGTTTGATTTGCAAACCTACATTGCTGCAAAGCTGCATTTTCGTGGGCGCACGCCACAGGAAAAAGCCGAACGTTTCATGCGCCGCTATTTTCAATATGCACGGCATGTGGGGGCCTTAACCCGTATTTTTTGTGCGCTACTCGAGGAAGAAAATTTACGCACACCTCAGGCGCCCTTCATGAAAGAAACCGTTGAGCGCCATTTGCCCGATGGGTTTACGCTGGATGCGGCGCGCCTGAATTTTGCCCCTTCGGTGAATTTGGCCGAGCAGCCATCACTGGCGGTGCAGCTATTTTATGTGGCGCAAAAAAATGGCCTCGATATTCATCCGCGGGCGCAGCTGGCCATTAGCCGCACGCTGGGCGTGCTCACCAATCGCTTGCCGTTTGAAGGTGAAGCCAATCGCCTGTTTTTGGAAATATTGCTTGCCACTAAAGCGCCGGATATGGCGCTGCGGCGCATGAATGAAACGGGGGTGTTAGGCGCGCTGATTCCTGAATTTGGACGCATCACCGGCATGATGCAATATGATGGCTACCACACCTACACGGTGGATGAGCACACGATTGTGGCCATTGGCAACCTGGCCAGTTTTGAAACGGGCATGGCATCGGATGATTTGCCGCTGACCACGGCAGTGGCCAAAGAAATTGATGATCGTGCACCGCTTTATTTAGCCATGCTGGGCCATGATTTGGCCAAAGGCACCGGCGGTCGTCACGCTGAAAAAGGCGAAGCCATGGTGGCGCGCATTGCCGCGCGATTGGGGTTAACGGTGCATGCCGCAGCGCTGGCGGGCTGGCTGGTAAAAAACCATCTGGTACTGAGTGAAACGGCCTTCAAGCGTGACCTCGATGACCCGCAAACGATTGATGATTTTGTGGCGCTGGTGCAATCACCCGAACGGTTGCGGCTGTTGCTGCTGGTGACCGTGGCCGATATTCGCGCCGTGGGCCCCGCTATTTGGAATGGGTGGAAAGGTGCGCTGATGCGCGATTTATACCACCGCGCCATGTTAGCAATGGGGGTAGGGGGCACGCATTTACCTCCGCATGCAGAAGTGGAAGAAGAGCTGCTTGCCGATATGCCGCGCAAATTACGATCGGCGGCGACGGAGTTTTTAGGGCAACGTTTACCCACCAGCTGGTGGTATCGCCCACGCAGTGAACAAATTGATAGTATTCGTGCCTATGGCCAGTGGAAGGAAAAACCGGCCACACCGTCGCTGGTGGTGGCGCATGATAATTTTCGGGCGGTGAGCGAAATCACCTGCTGCTTTGGTCACCAGCCGGCACTGTTTCGAACCTTGGCGGGAGTGATGGCGTGGATTGGTGCCAGCATTGTTTCCGCCCGCATGCTACAACTGGCTGATGGCGGGGCACTGGCCACGATTGGTATTCAAGATGTGGAGGGCAAAAGCTTCGCCAGCGAAGCAGCACGGCTAATGCCGCTTGCCG
>CANEUT010000059.1 GCA_947441895.1 Rickettsiales bacterium
GCACCATTCATATTCTTCTTCGCTTTCACCTTTCCAGGCAAACACGGGAATGCCGGCAGCAGCAATGGCCGCGGCAGCTTGGTCTTGGGTGCTATAGATATTGCAGCTGCTCCAACGCACTTCGGCGCCCAGCGCTGTGAGAGTTTCAATAAGCACCGCCGTTTGAATAGTCATATGCAGGCAGCCCACAATGCGCGCGCCTTTCAGCGGTTGTTTTGCACCATATTCGCTGCGGCAAGCCATCAGGCCGGGCATTTCAGTTTCGGCGATGGTAATTTCGCGGCGACCCCATTCGGCCAGATTAATATCGGCAACTTTATAATCGGTGAAATCGGCGGGCTTTTTTGCGGCAACTGACATAGCTGATCCTTTGGTGGTTCGGTGTGAGTAAACATTGACGATTCGCTAGAAGAAGTGCGTAGCGCGTAGGATAACTACGGGCAAGCGCTTCGACACCGCGAGCGACAATGTTTGCCGCACCGTTGTGACGTTTCTGCCATACGCGAATGAGATAAGATTGCAAACACTTTCCTCACGTTTCGCAATGCTGGCGCTAGAAAATCGCATGATTTATGGTTCATTCCATGAGAATTACTCAAAACAGCGTTGCCCGCATATTCACCTATGCCTTCGTCACGGTCGCTTCCACCGCCTGCTTTGCCACCTCTGCCGTGGCGTTTGACCCCAACGAAGGCGCCGAACAAATGGCCCCCAACCAGCCAACGGGACGCTACCAAACCTATTCCCCCACTGATGGCAGCCGCTACGCCCGCGGCCAGGGCCTGCCGGCATCGGTGGTGCCGAAGCGTTATTATGCCGCCCCCGCAGCACCAAGCGGCGCTACCGCCGCTTATTCACCCACCGCCGCACTGCCCACCACCACGGTAAGCCAAGCCTATATTCCGACTGCAAAAAGTTCGGCGCCCGTCTTTATTCCTGCCGGACAAGAATCGATTTACAACGCTGCTCCTTATAATGCCGCCCCAGCAGCTGCTGCCACCATCGCGCCAACACCCATTGCCAATGCGCAGCCCGCCTATAGTGAACCGCCGCGCGCGCAACAGCCTGCCTATGATGCCTATCCGGCAACGCCCACCCAGTCATTCAACGAAATACAGCCCGACAGCATGACCCCCGTCGCTGCCGCCAAGCGCAATCACTATTATGTCGGTATTGAGGGCTTCTATGATATTTATAAGGAAGACGTAGTAAGTCTTGATAGTCGTTCTGTTTATGGCGCGGTGGATGCCGGGTTTACCCATTACTTCAATTCCGAATGGTTTGCCGGTTCTGAATTGCGGGTATCCTATGGCAAAGAAGATTATGAATCACCCAGCGGCACCATCGATGGCGTCGATCAATGGGAAGTAGAGCACCGCATCACCGGTGGCTATGATTTTGCCATGGGTGGCGGCAGCCACATGAAAACCTTTGTGGGCCTTAACACCCGCTACTACCGCGATGAAGGCAAGGGCGAGGTAACAAACCTTGGTGCCAACGCCTATGATCGTCGCATTTTGCAGTTCTTCATGCCCATTGGTGTCACCTATGAATTCAAAGCCTATGGTTACCGCATGGCCCCCACCATCGAATATGACCATTTACTCTATGGCCGCGTTGAATCGCGACTGCAAAACGTACCCGGCTATTATCAGGCCACCAATTTTCAGAAAACGGGCTATGGTCTGCGTGCTGAATTCATGATCTCAAAAACCGATGATCGCGGCAACGGCTGGGAATTTGGACCATTTGTGCGCTATTGGCACTTGGGCGATTCCGATATCGATACAACAGAACCCACCCCAGATGGCAGAGAGTGGCTTGAGCCGGACAACGATCGCCTTCAGCTTGGCGCAAAGCTGAAGCTTTTGTTTTAGGCGTGCTTCGCGTTTTCTTCAGCCACCAATTCTTTCTTCAGAATTTTACCAATAGCGCTTTTGGGCAGTGCTACCCTAAACTCAACCGTGTGCGGCAATGCATAAGCGGTAATCCGAGGCTTTAAATGATCTTTCACCTCAGCCTCGGTCAGTTGCGCATCTTCTTTCAGCACAATATAGGCCTTAATCATTTGCCCGCGCGTGGGGTGGGTTAGGCCTACCACTGCACATTCGGCCACCGCCGCGTGGGCATAAAGCTCTTCCTCAACATTGCGTGGAAACACTTTATAGCCGCCCACAATAATCATCTCTTTCAACCGATCGACGATATAAAAATAACCTTCTTCATCCATGCGGCCCAAATCACCCGTGTGCAGTCGACCGTTACGGATTACATTATCAGTTTCCTCGGGCTTGTTGAGGTAACCCAGCATCACCTGTGGCCCACGAATGCACACTTCACCAATTTCACCGGGGGGCAGCACGGTTGTGTGGTCGTCTTTGTCGACAATTTCCATAATGGTGCCCGGCAGCGGCAAGCCGATGGATCCGGTCTTTTGTTTACCCAGCAGCGGTGTGCAGCTGGTGACAGGCGACGTTTCGGTGAGGCCATAGCCTTCCACCAAATTACAGCCGGTGAGTTTCTCAAACTGTTCCTTCACCTCCACCGAAAGTGGGCCACCGCCACTGATGCAATATTTAATGCTGCGCAGGTCATATTTCTCGAGCCCACGCGCATTATTGATGGTAGCATACAGCGTGGAAACGCCGGGCATCAGCGTTGGTTTTTTATGGCTGATATCAGACAGCACATGTTTCAAATCGAACTTGGGATGAATGACAATCATCATGCCGTTTGCAATCGCCAAATTGAGCGCCACCGTCATGGCGAACACATGAAAGAACGGAATCACCGCCAGCATAATTTCTTCGCCCGGCTTCAGCCCCTGCATCCACCGCGAACATTGCAGCGTGTTGATGTAGAGGTTGCTGTGGGTGAGCATGGCACCCTTGGGCACGCCGGTAGTGCCACCGGTATATTGCAGCACGGCAATCTGACTATCAGGCAGAATATTCGGCGGTACAATAAGATCTGGTGAATCAAGCAAATCATTCAAAAACACGTGATATGTGTCGTGTGGCGGGTGGGCGATGTCTTTCTGTTTTGCTGCAACAAAAAGCGCGCGCTTGGTCATGGGCATGGCTTCTTCAAACTTACACACCACAATTTTGCGCATGCTGCTATTGCCAATAAACGGCTCCAACTTCGTGTAGATAGCGCGTAAATTCACCGTCACCATAATCTCGACATGGGCATCTTTCAGCTGATGCTCAATCTCATGGCCCGAATAAAGGGGGTTGAAATTCACTACCGTCGCACCGGCTTTTAGCGCGGCGTAATAGGTCATCACATATTGCGGGCAGTTGGGCATAAAAAGCCCCACCCGCGTGCCGCGCACCACACCTAAACCCTGCAAACCACGCGCAATGCGGTCCACCATTTCTTTCAATTTTGCATAACTGTAGGTTTTACCGAAAAAGTCGAGCGCGGTGTTTTCTGGCCACATGCGTGCCGCATCATCGAGCAGCGTATAAAGCGGTTTGCCGTGAAAATGTTCCTGCCAGGCAATACCGTCAGGATAGTGTTTTTCCCACGCGAATTGCTCAGTATGTGGCATGCATTCTCCCAGATTCATCGGCTAAAAAACGCTTTTTTCTTGTTAAGTGAGTATGCGTGTTTTAAGCCTCAACGTCAAATGACTATGCCGCACAGCAACATAACCACCACCGACGTCGCCATTATTGGCGCGGGTCCCGTTGGTTTGTTTGCCGTATTCGAACTGGGCATGCTGAAAATTCGCTGCGCCGTGATCGATACGCTGCCAGCCGTGGGCGGCCAGTGCACCGCACTTTACCCTGAAAAGCCCATCTATGATATTCCGGGCTTCCCCAGCGTCGACGCGCAAGACCTCATTAAAAATCTGGAAGCACAAGCGGCACCTTTTGAACCGCAATATATTTTGGGTGAGCAAGTGATAAAGTGCGAAAAACTGGCCCCTGGCCACTGGTCACTGGCCACCAACAAAGGCACCATCATCAACGCCAAAGCCATCATCATTGCGGCGGGCTGCGGTGCTTTTGGCCCCAACCGTCCGCCGCTTGCCGGGCTTGAGGCCTATGAAGGCGCTAGCGTGCATTACATGGTAAAGTCGCGCGAAGATTTTCGTGGGTGTAACATCGTTATCGCCGGCGGGGGTGATTCCGCGGTTGATTGGGCCAATTCCCTGGCCGATGTGGCGAACAAAATTTACATGGTGCACCGTCGTGATAAATTCCGCGCCATGCCCGAATCGGTCGATAAAATGCAAGCGCTCGTCGCTGCTGGCAAAATTGAAATGGTGGTGCCTTATCAGCTCGACGCACTGGAAGGTGCAAACGGCAAACTAAGCGCTGTCATCGTCAAAAGTATGGATGGAACGTCACGTTCCCTCGACGCACAGCATCTGCTGGCCTTTTTCGGTCTTTCCATGGAGCTTGGGCCACTGGCCAACTGGGGCCTCAACCTCGACATGAACCACATTACCGTCACCCCCGGCACCTGCGCCACCAGCGAGCCCGGCATCTTCGCCATTGGCGATATTGCCACCTACGCGCACAAGCTGAAGCTCATTCTCTGCGGCTTCTCGGAAGCGGCGCAGGCGGCCCACGCCATTCGCGAAATTGTCTATCCCGGCACGGCCTACCATTTTGAATATTCCACCAGCAAAGGGGTGCCCGCATGACCGCAAAAGTCATCGACGGCAAAGCCTTTGCAGCCAAACTGCGCGGCGAAGTGGGTGCGGCCGTAGCCAAGGTAAAGGCTGAACACAACCTCACCCCCGGCCTCGCCGTTATTCTGGTGGGCGAGGATCCGGCCAGCACGGTTTATGTGCGCAACAAAGGCATCGCCTGCAAAGAAGCCGGCATTGCATCATTTGAA
The DNA here is from genome assembly GCA_947441895.1 of Rickettsiales bacterium. Taxonomy (GTDB): domain Bacteria; phylum Pseudomonadota; class Alphaproteobacteria; order Rickettsiales; family UBA3002; genus QFOX01. The sequence goes on from CANEUT010000059.1 coordinate 4,858, forward strand.
ACGCTGTTGCCCAGCTCCACCACACAAGAAGCACTACTGAAAGAAATTGCCCGGCTGAACGAAGATAATGCGGTGCATGGCATTCTGGTGCAGCTTCCCCTGCCCGACCATATCGACGCGCAAGCCGTCATCAACGCCATCAACCCCAATAAAGACGTCGATGGGTTCCACGTGTTGAACGCTGGGCGCTTGGCCGTTGGGCAAGATGGGCTGGTGCCCTGCACTCCATTGGGCTGTTTATTGCTTTTGAAAGATAAACTGGGCAGCCTTGCCGGAAAACATGCCGTGGTACTTGGCCGCAGCAACATTGTGGGCAAGCCCATGGCGCAATTACTGTTGAAAGAATCATGCACCGTCACCATCTGCCATTCCAAAACCGAATTCCTGGTGCAGGAAGTGCGCCGTGGCGACATTCTGGTGGCCGCCATTGGCAAGCCCGAATTTGTGAAGGGTCACTTTGTGAAGCCCGGCGCCACCATCATTGATGTGGGCATTAACCGTCAGGATACGCCGGATGGCAAAACAAAATTGGTTGGAGACGTTGATTTTGTGGGCGCATCGGAATTTGCTAAATTCATCACCCCCGTGCCCGGTGGCGTGGGTCCCATGACCATTGCCTGCCTGCTGCGCAACACACTGCAAGCCGCCTGCGCCATTAAGGGCGTAGCGTTTCCTCTATAGCTAGGCGCTAATAGGCATCGTCAGGGTCTCGGTACGTTTCAGACTTCTTTGTGTACAAGTCATCAACATGCCTACTCGCCCCAAGATCATGATCGCTTTTGGGCCGGCCAGGCATCAACTCCGATAGAAGCTTGTGCAGGAGATTGCCCTCCTCCTTCTTCTTGTCATCGCTACGAATTGGGCCACGGCTCCCGCCCATTGCTCTCGACATAACAACCTCCCAATGAAGCCATTATGACTTATGGGAAAATTATTTTCTACAAAAAAGGGGCGACCAACTGGCCGCCCCTTCTTGTTAAGCTTTAGTAAGCGAGTTGGACGAGCGAGCCATCAGCTGCGAGAGCACGCGTAGATTTGGTCAGTAGACCAAATCGAAGCAAATCAAAGACCAAAAAAAAAAGGGGTAGCTAAATAGCTACCCCCGTTTTTTTCAGCTAAAACCGTTGACTACTCAACGATTTCAACTTCAACGCGGCGGTCACGCCACAGGCAAGCTTTCAGCTCCTTGCCGGTTACGCCTTCGCACTGCGATTTGCTCTCGGTGTCGCCAAGTCCACGAACTTCTGACTTGCCTTTCACTTTAACGCCTTTGCCTTTGAGGTAAGCAGCAACGGCGTTTGCACGACGCTCGCTAAGCTTCTGGTTGTAGCCTTTGGTGCCGATAGCATCGGTGAAACCAACGATTTTAACCGACTTTACGCCAGTGCTTTTCAGCGTTTTGGCCAGAGCATTCAGTTTTGCTTTGGCTGCTGGGGTCAGTGCCGAACCGTTAAAGTTGAAGTAAACGGTGCGCAATTCAACGTCGGTACCGCTGATGTCGCGGCAGTCGTTCGACTTTGCATCCCATTTGGTGATAACACAGTTACCGTTGGTGCTGTGAACAGCTTTACCGTTGGTGCTGTGAACGGCAGTTTTGGCGACTACGCCTGCGCTTGCCGATGCGGCGAGAAGCAGCGATGCCGTGGCTGCCAGAATCGTCGATGTTTGGAACATTTTCATGATGATTTCCTTAGCTTATAATATGTGAACCGCTACATCACGATTGCTTTTGGCAAAGGCGATGCATCGGCACTATCTCTGACGACGCCATGAAAAAGATGCAAATACTGTATTGATTACACGCGGCAAAGCGTTCGAAGAATAAGCGAATGTTGCAACTATGTCACATATGTGGCGGTAGGTAAGCCTGTTCCTCTTGCCCACTTCAAACGCCTAGATAACAGACAAAGTCCATTCCGCTTGTAGCAATTGGAAGTGCGATCATTTTGTCGGGGCAATTTCTGCCTATATAGTTAAATTCAATCCATACTACTGTTTTATATTATTTCTCATATCTTTATCGAGCACCGGTTCTGGCGCTGAGGTGGCGCGCATCAGGGCACGATAGGCGGCTACATGCTGCTCATGCTCTTTTAATGTCACCGAAAAATGGTGGCCGCCCGTTCCCGTCGCCACAAAATAAAGCGCATCGGTCGCTTCGGGGTGCAGGGTTGCCAGCAGCGCTGCCCGACCCGGATTACAAATCGGCGTGGGTGGTAAACCTTCGCGCGTATAGGTATTATGGGGCGTATCACGCTGCAAATCGTTCGTGGTAAGCGCTCGGCCAAGGGGCTTTCCACCCTGCGCCAGCTCAATGCCATACACCACCGTCGGGTCGGTTTGCAGTTTCATGCCAATCCGCAAGCGGTTGGTAAATACACCCGCCACCTTGCCGCGCTCGCCATCAACGCCGGTTTCCTTTTCAACAATCGAGGCAAGGATCAGTGCTTCCTCAGGTGTTTGAATGGGAAGATTCTCATCACGGTTTTTCCAAAGCTCGGCCAATATGGTTTCGCCCGCACGCTGCATGCGGGCCAGCACGGCAGCGCGGGGTTCACCACGCGCAAAATGCATGGTGTCCGGAAAAACAGAGCCTTCCGGAATTTTGGGCACGTCACCGGTTAGCAACGGCTCCTTCATCAGCGCCTCGCGCACCTGAAAACTGTTCCAGCCTTCGGGGATGCTTATTTTATGCACCACCACCGCGCCGCGACGAATCATATCGATGATCTCCGCCGCATTCAGGTTCGGGGCAAATTCATATTCCCCCGCTTTAAGGCTTGGGGCACCACGCAATTTGCCCATGATAAGCGATGGCGCCATGAACGGCAGCGAAGGCACCAGCCCCTCTGCGTGCAGCTGCGCCATGATATTCTGGGTGCTGGTTTTTGGCTCAATAACGATGGTTTTGGTTTGTTCGCCACGTGGCACATGGGTAGCATAAAAACTGGCGGCCAGAAATGCGGCCAGCAGTAAAAGGTCGACAATCAAAAATCGAATAACTAAACGCATGACGCAAAGCTATGCACTTCATGCACATTGGTACAGCAAAATGTCGCCATAAGGGTCAACTGTTTAATCGTTCGTTGGCTTTCGTGTGTCATCCGCGTTCTTTAACAAAAGCTCACGATGCACCAAAAATGTCAGCAGCAATCCAAGACCACATCCGGCAATGACCGAGGCAGCGCGAATGGCAGCCGTGCTCCATAAATGCGCCCCTTGCGGATGCAGGGCAATAATAATCACCGCTGCCAACCCGGCGCGGCTGCCTGCCATGAGGTTAAAAAAGTAACACACCCCAATGGTCACCAGCATCGCCAAACAAACAGCCAGCGTTAGGTTCGAAAAAATGAGCAAAAACCCAATGGTGGCCACACTGGCAACCAGGTTCGACTTCACCCGCACCACGGTTAGCGGCAGCGCCTCCTTGCCATCGGGCGATAGCACCAGCAGCATGGAAATGAGAATCCAGCTAATATCGAGCAGCGGCACCAGATCGCCCACGGCGAACATGAACACCGTGCCAACGCCACATTTGGCAATATAAAGTAAAAGGTCACGATGTTCTGGTTTCATGCGCGCCACTTAACTACGGATACATCGAGATAGCAAGAGCGAGCCGGGCGAGCCAGCC
>CANEUT010000060.1 GCA_947441895.1 Rickettsiales bacterium
AATTTGTTGATCATGCTGGCTACCGTCGCATCAACCTGCTGCTCTGCAGCGTTAACAGTTTTATCGATGGTTTTTGCATCCACCACATGCTGTGGATCAACTACATCGACACCCACTTCAAGCAAGCGGATCAGGCTCACAATGGCATTGCCCATGGTCTGCTGCAGTTCGGCAAGCCGCCGCAGCCCTTCATCGACCCCTTTAAACGCATGATTATCAAACTGAATCATAATACTCCTGAACCAACCGTTATATTAAAACGGAGCATCCTGGAAGTATAGCGGCAATTACCCACCCGTGCCCAGCCTATTTTTTAGGCAGTCAGCCACTTTGTTGGGCAACGCTGCACAGGCTAACATCATGAAAAAAATTATAAAATTGGCATTGAATCATGCGCCATTTTTGCTACAGATGCTGCAAGCAAAAATAACAGCCGCCATGTGGTTGTCAGCCGGAAAGCACATTAACCCATGAAAAAAATTGAAGCGATTATCAAGCCCTTCAAGCTCGACGACGTGAAAGAGGCGCTGCAGGAAATTGGCCTGCAGGGCATTACGGTGATTGAGGCGCGGGGCTTTGGCCGCCAGAAGGGCCACACCGAGCTTTATCGCGGCGCGGAATATGTGGTGGATTTTTTGCCCAAAGTAAAAATTGAAGTCATCGTCACCGATGAAATGGTCGAAAAAGCGGTGGAGGCCATTGTGGCGGCCGCCCAAACCGGCCGCATTGGTGATGGAAAAATTTTCGTGCTGCCAGTCGAGGATGTGATTCGCATCCGCACCGGTGAGCGCGGGCCGAACGCTATTTAAGGGGTGAGTGGTGAATGGTGAATTGTTTCATCCTTACCATTCACTATTCACCACTCACTATTCACCCACTCAAGGAGCCTACCATGTCTGCTAAAGATGTACTCGCCCTCATCAAACAAAACGAAGCCGTGTTTGTTGATTTCCGTTTCACCGATCCACGCGGCAAGTGGCAGCACACCACCTACCTCGCCAACAAGGTTGATGCGGCCAGCTTCGAAGATGGCATCATGTTCGATGGTTCGTCCATCGCTGGCTGGAAAAGCATCAACGAATCCGACATGATTCTCATGCCCGACACCAACACCGCGTTTATGGACCCGTTCACGGCGCAACCAACCGTCGTCATCACCTGCGATATTATTGAACCTTCGACCGGTCAATCCTATGGCCGCGACCCACGTTCTACCGCCAAAAAAGCCGAAGCCTACCTGAAATATACCGGCATTGGTGACACCGCCTATTTCGGCCCAGAACTCGAATTCTTCATGTTTGATTCCGTCACTTTCAATGCCGACATGTTCAGCGCTTCCTACTCGCTGGAAAGCGAAGAGAACCCAAACAACTCGGCCAAAGAATATCCGCATGGCAACCTGGGGCACCGCCCAGGCGTGAAGGGTGGTTATTTCCCCGTGGCTCCGGTTGATTCGGCGCAAGATATTCGCGGCGAAATGCTCACCACGCTGGCCGAAGTGGGCATCACCCCCGTGCTGCATCACCACGAAGTGGCCCCAAGCCAGCACGAACTGGGCTTTGATTTCAGCACGCTGACGCTGACGGCTGATAACGTGCAGAAATATAAATATGTCATTCACAACGTGGCCAACAGCTACGGCAAAACCGTTACCTTCATGCCAAAACCCGTGTTTGGTGATAACGGCTCGGGCATGCATGTACACCAGTCCATCTGGAAAGATGGTAAGCCGCTATTCGCCGGTAACGGTTACGCCGACCTTTCGGAAACCTGCCTCTATTACATCGGCGGCATCATCAAGCACGCGAAGGCTTTGAACGCCATCACCAACGCATCCACCAACAGCTACAAGCGTCTGGTCCCTGGCTATGAAGCACCGGTGCTGCTGGCTTACAGCTCGCGCAACCGTTCGGCCAGCATCCGTATTCCATACGTGGCTTCGCCAAAAGCAAAACGTATTGAAACCCGCTTCCCGGATTCGACCAGCAATCCATATCTGTGCTTCGCGGCGCTGCTGATGGCGGGTCTGGATGGCATCGAGAACAAAATCCACCCAGGTGAGGCGATGGATAAAAACCTCTACGATCTGCCTCCGGAAGAGCTGAAAGACATTCCAACCGTCTGCGGTTCGCTGCGTGAAGCCATTCACGCGCTGAAAACCGACCGCGCCTTCCTCAAAAAAGGCGATGTGTTCACCGACGAGCAGCTCGATGCCTACATTGACCTGAAAATGGAAGAATTGCTGAAATGGGAAACCACCCCATCACCAGTAGAATTCAAAATGTACTATTCTGTTTAGTGCGTAGCACTAAACCTTTCTCTGATTGCTTTGGGTTGGTCTGCTGACCAACCCAAAGTGCAGCTCTCGCTGGCTCATGGCTGGCTCGCCCGGCTCGCTCACGTGCAATACACTAGCAGAATGCTCAATAAACCCTCTCACTCCGGGAGAGGGTCGAGCGTATGCGAGGGGTGAGGGCATGGTTGGGCACAACAGGTAAAATGCCCTCACCCTCCCCACTAAAGTGGGTCCCCTCCCTCTCCCGATGGGAGAGGGTAAAAAGCATGACGCGCTTTCCAGTATGGACTCTCAACTCTTTTTGAAACATAATATGCCGCATGCCCCATCGCACACACACCCGCGCCGCGTTCTCGCTCATCGAACTCAGCATTGTGATGGTCATCATCGGCTTGTTGGTTGGCGGCATTTTGGGTGGGCAAAGCCTCATTCGCAGTAGCGAACTAAGGTCCGTCATCAGCGATTCTCAGAAATATAGCTCCGCCATTACCCAATTCCGTGACCAGTATAACGCCCTTCCGGGCGACATGCTGAATGCGACCAATTATTGGGGCGCAGAAAATGTTACGCCTACAACATGTCGAACGGCACCAAGTAGCTCGGCGCTCACGTGCAATGGTAATGGTGACGGCTTAATTAGAGGTTCAACCGGTTCAGAAGAACAGTTCCGCTTTTGGCAGCAACTTTCAAATGCAGGCATTATTCAAGGCAATTACACAGGCGCAAGGGATGGAACGATTGCCTATGCGACGACTGCTAATAATTCACCCCGTGGACGCATCTCGAACTCGGTGTGGTTTGTTTATAACTATGGAACTGTGACGAGCACCGCCCCATTCTTTGATGGAACCTATCTGAATACCTTTGAACATGGTGGCATGGTTACGAACGATTTACCTTACGCACAGATATTCAGAACAAGTGATTTGTTTTACATCGATACTAAGTTAGATGATGGTATGCCAGGCAGGGGGACAGTTGTAATTCGCTGCCAGTCTGGTCTTTCAGCATGTACCAATGCAACGAGTACTACTGATTTAAACGCCACCTATAGACTTTCTGCCACAGGCCTTGTTGGCAACCCCGTTTTTCATATAAAATTCTAGTCGATTTTATTTTGTCAGAAAATTTGAAAGTCTCCTCAGCCTTGTCATTGGTTGACATTGGAGCATAACCAAAAGCAGTTTGTGCATTAAAGCAGTCGGTGTTGCGTGAATCTTGCGTAAGGAGATTAAAAAACAAAGTAAACTAAGCGCCCCACCCCTGCTGTGCAGCACTTTTATTTGTCATTCTCGAGCAGGCGGCACCCCATTCTTTCTTTTATTGCGTTGGCGCCTTTGGCGATGATATGTTTCACTCGTGCATAACAGAGTGCTCATCATGAAAAAATCTTACCATACCCGCGCCGCATTCACACTCATCGAACTCAGCATTGTTTTGGTTATCATTGGCTTGCTGGTTGGCAGCATTCTGGGCGGGCAAAGCCTCATTCACGCCAGTGAATTACAATCTGTCATCAGCGATTTTCAGAAATACCGATTTGCCACCAAACAATTCCGCGATCAATATAACGCTCTTCCCGGCGACATGCTAAATGCCACAAGCTATTGGGGTGTTCTGGCAGGCACTGGAAGTGACAGCACCTGTTATAACACTGCGGCAACGGGGCTTCCAACATGCAATGGTAATGGCGATGGAAGGGTAAGCAGCCCCGATGGTGGCACCAGCTGGGGTGAATATTTCCGTTTTTGGCAGCATCTTTCTAATGCGGGTTTCATTGACGGAACTTATACAGGCGTCACGGGTGTATTATCTGGTAACGATGCCGTCATCGGCATCAATAGTCCTAAGTCGCGCGTGCGCAATGCAGGCTGGTCAACGGGTCATGCGGGGTATGCAGATGCCACCAACACTCTTGTATTTGAAGGAGACCGTAAGCAGATCTTTCAGGTTGGCTCACGATACCCATCACGTGCAACTGGCGGGTCAGCTTTTAGACCTCAGGAAGCATGGAAGATTGATACAAAATTCGATGATGGATTACCCGCAAATGGCGTCGTAACTAGCGACAAAATGGGTTCTGCCATGAACCCCAACTGCACCGATAGCACTAATCCAACACTCGCAAAATACAATGTTTCGAATACTGCAATCGCTTGCCGATTGATGTTTTTGAATCAGTACTAGGGCGTGCTATGGTTTAATTGAAAAACTAGGCCCCCTGCCCCATGCTGTGCAGCATTTTTATTTGTTATCCTGAGCAGCGCGAAGGATCTCATGCTGATGTCCAAGATTCTTCGCTTCGCTCAGAATGACAAAGAGAGAGAGAGAGAGAGGCGCGGTGAAACCTCACAATAGCTATTGATAGGCGACAAATGCTAGGCGTTTTTGCGCGGAAGGTTGGAGTGTGAGGCGAGCCGGCCAACAAAAAAATGACGAGCTGCATCAAAATGGATGAGATGCGAGGACGTGACGCGCACAGGGAAGGCGTGTAGCAGCGCTACATAACTGACCGAGCACGGAAACGACGACGCAGGTCGCCATTTTCATGCAGCGTTGCTAAGCCCCCTGCCCCATGCTGTGCAGCATTTCATTGTCATCCTGAGCAGCGCGAAGGATCTCATTTTTTAGTCTGGATTCTTCGCTTCGCTCAGAATGACAAAGAGAGAGAAATAAAATGACGAGCTGCATCAAAATGGATGAGATGCGAGGATGTGACGCGTGCAGGGAAGGCGTGTAGCAGCTCGAAAGGCGAGCTGGGCGAGCGAGCCATCAGCCAGCGCTCTCAGACGAGCTTGCGAGTCAACCTGCGCGGAGCGATCGCTAGGAAGCGATCTCGCGGAGCAACCAAAGACTAAGCGCCCTGACCCATGCTATGCAGCATCAGGGCAATGTTCGCATGACGCTGACGCAGTTCTTCCACGTCATTCTTCTGCATCACGCGGTCGAGCGAAAGGGTTACAAAATCCACAAAATGGCTCACCACCAGCTCCAGCTGACGTTTAATTTTTTTCACCACCACCAGCGCCGCATTTTTGCTGGCAGCGGCACGTTTTTCAACGTCATGGGCGGCGGCATAGACCTTGCGCAGTGCGCCTTCAATGCGGGTTTTGGCGGTTTTTTTGCGCGCTGGCGCGCCTTCGCACAGGCCAATATATTCGTCGGTCAGCACATCAGTCGAATCACCAATCGCTTCCATCAGCGGTTCCAGCAGCGCCATCTGCGCTTCTGGGTCCACGGCGTTTTCTACCGTATCCATCAGCTGCTCGTTCAGCGCATACAGCTCAGCAATGTCGCCAAACTTTTGCTCCAGAATATTGATCTCTTGTTTCGACTCGATCATGTGCGTGTTCATATGCTCACCTATTTCACTTTCTTTTTATAAAGTCATTCACTTATCAACGACCCATGTTGGCCGATTGAAGTTCATTAATATGTGCGCCACCTTCGCCGCGCTGGTAAGCCGCATACATTTCATTGGCATTGCGGCCGCGTTCATTGGCAATCTGGCTGGCAAAGCGGCCTGGGCCAGCTTGTGCACCACCACCACCCACCGAACCAATGCCCGCCGGAAATGAGCGTAACACCTCGGGCTTCGCGCCCAGCATGCCGGTCACCCCACCAATCACCGATTCGGTAAGTGCGCGACCATGCGTACCAATCGAGCGGCCGGTGGTGAGGCCTGACCCAGCATTAATCCACCACATAGTGTCGCCCATGGCGTTCATGGTATTGCCCACCACGCCAGCGGTTGCCACCGTCAGGGCGCTGATCGGCTTACCTTTAATCAGCCAGCCGATCGATTCAATCGCGGTACCAACCATGCCGAGTGTGCCAGCAATAAATGGCCCAACGAGGGGTATAAAGCTCATTTTGTTGGCAAAGCTGGTCAGCCCACCGTTACCGGTGCGGGTATAGCTTGAATCAAATTTGCCAAAAAGTGCCATTGTTTCCATCAAAAAGGCGTTTATCTAGCCTTCACTATACCAAATTGGCGCGCCAGTAGGATGACAGTTCTGTGACAATTTGACGGGTTTGAGTTAGCGGCTATGCCGCTTTATGAACCCGTCATCCCCGCGTAGGCGGGGATCCAGCTTCTAATAAATACTGTGGCGCACTACTCAAACCCTCTCCCTGAGGGAGAGGGTCGAGCGAATGCGAGGGGTGAGGGCATGGTTGGGCGCGAGGGGCGCAATGCCCTCACCCTCCCCACTAAAGTGGGGCCCCTCCCTCTCCCAATGGGAGAGGGTAAGAAAGGAGCCGCCAGCTATCCCTTCCCTGAATTCTAACTCTCAGAAGCGAGTGGCCGTTCAAGCAACTTATGCATGGCCGCATCAATGCCCATGGCCCCACTTAAAATACCATGCACCGCACCGGCAATGGGCATGGAAACCCCAAGTTTATGGGCCAGCTCCACCACTGATTCAGCCGTGGCCACCCCTTCGGTGAGGCCGCTGCGGGCCTGACTACCCTGACCAAGGCTCACCCCAAGTGCATAGTTGCGTGATTTTTCGCTGGTGCAGCTCAACATAATATCGCCCATGCCGGAAAGGCCACGCAATGTTTCTTCGGTTCCGCCTTTGGCTTTGGCGAGGCGCGTAATTTCGGCCACACCGCGGGTAATCAGCGCGGCACGAGCATTTTCACCCAGCCCCCGCCCTTCCACAATGCCCGCCGCAATGGCCAGCACGTTCTTCACCGCGCCACCTATTTGGGTGCCGATCGGGTCATCGTTCACATAGAGCCGGAAATATTTCCCACCCAGCGCATAGATCACTTTCTCGGCCAGCGTTTCATGATGCGTGGCAAGCGTGGTGGCCGTGGGCAAACCCGCTGCCGCCTCGGCTGCAAAGTTGGGGCCCGACAGCACCGCATAAGGGTTGTGCGGCAGCAGCGACTGCACCACCTCGCTCATCAGCATCAGCGACCCGCGCTCAATCCCCTTCGTGGCTAGCACCAGCGGCAAGTGCGATGGCACCGCATCGGAAAGTGAAATGGCCACCGAGCGCAGCGACTGCGCAGGAATGGTAACAATCAGCACGTCGCAATGCGCAATGAATTCGCTGTGATTGGTCACCTTGATCGCCGGGTCGATGAATTGGTCGGGCAGATATTGCGCGTTCTCGCGGTTGTTGGTGATGCTATCGATCACCTGATAGTTACGCGTCCACATCGTCACGTCCGACCCGGCGCGATTGGCCAGCATGGCAAGCGCCGTGCCCCATGCTCCGGCCCCAATCACCCCTACAACTGGCACGCCTGAAGTCATATAGAATTCCTGTCATTCCCGCGTAGGCGGGAATCCAGAGTAAGCTGCACCAATGTCTGGATTCCCGATGAAGCTGTGTTACCAAATGCGTCGCATTTGGACTTCGCTAACTCGGGAATGACAAAACAATAAATCATGCCACCCTACTTAAGCCGATGGTGAACTCCACGCCGTCCAGCTCTTGCTTCAGCACTTGGTTGGCGCCGGTGGCACCTTCACGAATACTGTCCGCCAGTGTTTGCTGGGCAATATAATCACCATGCGCTTTCAGTGCCGCGCCAAATTCCGCCGGCATGTCGAGGCCGATGGTAATGCGGTCCGCCACGTTCAGCCCGGCATCTTTGCGCGCTTGCTGAATCATCCGCACCAAATCCCGCGCACGGCCTTCCGCTTCCAGTTCAGGGGTGATGGTGAGGTCGAGGATGACGAGCGCATCGTTAGTGGAAAGCGCTTGCGCGCGATCTTTGAATTCTGGTGTTGGTTCAAATGTCATTGAGAATTCGTTTGGCAGTAAAATCTCTCCACAAACCTCAATAGTGTTATGCGATACCCGTTGATAGTCGCCCTTCTTAGCAGCAGGAATAATCTGCTTCATCTTCTCAGGATACTTCTTACCAAGAACTGAGTTGTTCAAAGAAACTTTGAAAATCGCAAATTCAGAAAAGTCGGTATTCGCAGAATACACTTTCTTGACGTTGACCTCATCTTTAATGATTTCTTCTGCGAACCCAATAACAAGAGAAGAGAATTTTCCCTCCAATCTAAGTTCACCCAAAGGCTGACGATTACGGATATTCATCTTATTTCGAATAGCGGAGGCAGCGTTACACACGTCACGCACTCTATCCATTATCTCCATATCACCATCATCTGCAATCCCACTCACATTCGGAAAATTCTGCA
>CANEUT010000061.1 GCA_947441895.1 Rickettsiales bacterium
GAGGCGGCGAACTATCCGTTCTGCACCATTGAACCCAATGTGGGACGCATTGCCGTGCCCGATGCACGCCAAACCAAGCTGGCCGAAATCGCGAAATCGGCGGTGATTATTCCCAACCAGCTTGAGTTTGTGGATATTGCTGGCCTGGTGCGCGGCGCCAGCAAAGGTGAGGGTTTGGGCAACAAATTCCTCGCCCATATTCGCGAAGTGGATGCGGTGATGTATGTGCTGCGCTGCTTTGAAGATGGCGACATCACCCACGTGGAAGGTTCGATTGATCCGCTGCGTGATGCCGAAATTATTGAGCTGGAACTGACCATCGCCGATTTGGAAAGCCTTGAAAAACGGGTGGATGCGGCGGCAAAAAAAGCCAAAGGCGGTGACAAAGAAGCCCAAGCGCTGACCGATATTGCGACCCCCATTTTGGCCTTGCTGCGCGAAGGTAAGCCCGCGCGTGACTATAAACCAAAAGACCGCGAAGAGCTGAAGCGCGTGCGCGCCCTGCAACTGCTTACCGCCAAACCGGTGATGTATATTTTGAATGTGGACGAGGCTTCGGCGGCAACTGGAAACGCACTATCCGCAAAAGCAGCGGCCATGGCGAAAGAAAAAGGCGCCGATTCGGTGATTATTTCAGCGCAGATTGAGGCCGAAATGGCCGGCCTTTCCGACGAAGAAAAAACCGAATTCCTGACCGATTTGGGCCTAAAAGAAACCGGCCTTGCGGGCATTGTGCGCACTGGGTTCAAGCTGCTTGATATTCTTACCTTCTTTACCATTGGCCCGAAAGAAGCGCGGGCATGGACGGTGCGTCGTGGCGCGGCGGCACCGGAAGCCGCAGGCGTGATTCACACCGATTTTGAAAAAGGTTTCATTCGCGCCGAAACCATTGCCGCGGCCGATTATATTGCCCTCGGCGGTGAACAAGGCGCGAAAGAAGCTGGCAAGCTGCGGCTTGAAGGCAAAGACTATTTAGTGCAGGACGGCGACGTGTTCCATTTTAGATTTAACGTGTAACTATCAAAACAAAGTCCTTCGCTACGCTCAGTGTACTTTGTTTTGGGTTATGTGTGTGCGCTAAAGCGGGCAAAGCCCGCCCGGCGCGCACTGGTTGTTTTTCTTAAATGAATAGCGTCAGTAATCGGAGGGATTTCAAGGAAATCCCCGCGTAGCGGCGGGGTTTGGGGCAAAGGGCCCCATCAGGCGCGAAGCGCTAAAAAACAAAGCACCCGTTTAGCGATTATGCTAAGATTGCCGCGAAAGAGGAGGAGGGTGCTTATGTTTCCGCGTTGGCTTGGTTGGTTATTTATTGCGGTGATTGCCTATCTTATTTATCTGGCAACGCAAAACACGCCGCAACTGGCGGCCGATAAACCAAACCCCATTCCAGCCATTACCGAACAAACCTATCCGGCGCTTGCCAAAGCCACCAATATTGAGAAGTGGAAGCGCGCCCTTGATCCCGACTATGCCGCAAAATATCAGTGCCTCGCCCCGGCAGGCGGCGAGGGTCTTGGCCTGAAAATCATCGATGAAACGGTGGGCGAGGGCGATAAGGCAAGCTGCAGTGAGCCCATTGCCGTGCAACTGACCGTGTGGGGAAGCAACGGCAAAAAAGCCTATGAGGGCGAGCTTAAAATGGTGATTGGCACCCGCACCATTGCCGCCGGATTGGATGTGGGCGTGGTGGGAATGCGCGTGGGTGGCAGCCGCACTTTGGTGATTCCGCCCACGCTCATGGACCGCGCCAAAGATGCGCCCAAACCCGCCACAGCACTGCTTCATGCGCTGCCTAAGGGCAAGCTGGCTGTTGTGACCGTGAAGCGCATTGAATAGTGTGATGTTATAGGTGTAAGTGCGCTGGGCGAGTATCGCCATCGGCACTGCAGCAATTAAAATCTAAATAAATGCTTCAGCAAAACGCCGTTTAATTTCGGTAGCAACGCGCCGCGTGTCATCCAGCGGCGAGCTGGGTTGCCAATCAAGGCTGGCCTGTTCATCCAGCGGGCGGGCAATGCTGCGCTCATAAAGTGCCGCATGCAATTGCTGATGTTTTTTGGGGGTCACTGCCGCATTGGTGTAAATAAATACTGGTTTGTCGGCTACGCAGGCTTCGGCGCACATGGAAAGCGAATCGCCGGTGACAATAACGCCGTCGGCGCAGGCCAGCAAACCCAAATACGGATTGTCTTTGTCTTTGTCCCACTGATGCAGCAAATGCGGCATGTTGGCGAGCAGGGGTTTAAATACCTGCAGTGCGGCGGCTGGGGTGCGCCTGCTGGTGGTGATGAGTAGCGATCCGCGGCCTGCTAATATCAGTGCCCGGCGCAACAAATCGCTCCAGTCGGCATTGCTGTAATGGCCCTGCTTGGTGTCACCGCCAATATTGATCGCAATATGTGGCCGCGGCAAATGGGCGAATTGCGGTGCCCATGCTTCACGGGCGGCGGTAAGGGCCTCGGCAGTCACCGCATGCAGTGGGGCTAAGGTGGTGATGACGTTTTTGCGTTCACCAATTTTATCGTGCTCGGGCACGGCAATCAGGTCGATGCCCTCCCTCACTTCTGGCCACATGAGGTAAATAGTGCGGGTGCTGGGCGAGTGTTTTTTAATATAGCGCAGCACCGGAACCGTGCGACGCCCGGCCGCAATGACCAAGGGTGGAAATGGTGCGGCAATGGGGGCACTTTGTTGTTTATCGAGCCCCATGAGTGAGGCACCAAGCATCATAGAGGGAAGGCCAGCGAAGGCACTATATTCCAGCCGCTTCAGCAGATAAGGAACACCCAAATGGGCAATGACACCAAGCACTTGGCCGGTGTGGCCGGTGCGGTCGTCAACCAATCCCCAAATGGTAGCTGGCATGCGATTTCCTATTGGTAAATAATTTCAAGCACTTCGTAGAAACGCGTTCCTTTGGGGGTCACCACTTCCACGCTGGATCCAAGTTTTTTGCCGATGAGGGCGCGGCCAATGGGGGCGCTGGTGGAGATGAGGTTGCGTTTAATATCGGCCTCATAATCACCGACAATTTGATAGGTGATGTTCTCTTCGGTTTCTTCATCGATGAGCTTCACCGTGGCGCCAAACTTAATGGTGTCGGCCTTCAGTGCTTTCACATCGATGATTTCAGCGCGGCTGATAACGGCCTCGAGCTCTTGCAAGCGGCCTTCAATGAAGCTCTGCTTCTCTTTGGCCGCATGATATTCGGCGTTCTCTTTCAAATCGCCATGGGCGCGCGCTTCCGAAATCGCTTCGATCACCGCGGGGCGATCGACCGTTTTCAGCTGCCTCAATTCTTTCTCGAGCCGCTCGAAACCGGCGGCGGTCATGGGGATTTTTTCCATAGGATCATGTCGGGTAAAAGTGAATCAGCGCTATGTATATGCCAAGCGGATGCGTAAGCGCAAGCGGTATAGAAAGCGAGCCGGGCAAGCAAGCCATCAGCCAGCGAGAGCTGCATTTTCGTTGATCAGGAGATCAACGAAAATAAACCAAGACTAGGCGGCATCTTTCTTTGCCACCACTTTCGCCAGGTAGCTTTGCAATGGCGCCACGCCCAAACCCGCCGGATTTTCGCGAATGGCGGCGATTGCCTGCACCATGGCCTCGGCACCGGAAATGGTGGTGGAATAAGGGATTTTACTGAACAATGCCGTGCGACGAATGGAAGCCGAATCAGCAATGGCGCGCGCACCTTCCGTGGTGTTGAGCACCATGGCAATTTTGCCGTCTTTCATTAAATCGACAATGTGCGGACGTCCTTCATGCACCTTGTTGACGATGGTGACGTTAAGCCCCTGCTGTTGCAGATATTCACCCGTACCACGGGTGCAGATTACTTTAAAATCAAGCGCCATGAGCTCTTGCGTCATCAGCGCGGCGGCGGGTTTATCGCGGTCTTTCACCGAAAGAAACACCATGCCTTCGCGCGGCAGAGTGGAGCCGCCACCAATGAAGCCCTTGGCAAACGCTGATGCAAAATCACGTGCAATGCCCATGGCCTCGCCGGTGGATTTCATTTCAGGCCCAAGCAACGTGTCGACGCCGGGGAAGCGCGCGAATGGGAACACGGCTTCTTTCACCGCCACATGTCCGAGCTGCTTCATGTGGGTTTTATCATCGGGCAGGTGGAAGCTGGCAAGCGACTCGCCCGCCATCAACCGCGCCGCAATTTTGGCGATTTGAATGCCGGTGGCTTTCGCCACGAATGGCGTGGTGCGCGAGGCGCGCGGATTCACTTCGATGATGTAAATTTCGCCATCTTTCACGGCGAATTGCACGTTCATGAGGCCGCGTACTTTCAGCTCCAGCGCCAGGGCAATGGTCTGGCGACGCACTTCGTCGACAATATCATCACTCAGCGAATAAGGCGGCAACGAACAGGCGGAATCGCCTGAGTGAATACCCGCCTCTTCGATATGTTCCATGATGCCGGCGACGAAACAGTCTTTGCCGTCGCTCAGGCAATCCACATCCAGCTCAATGGCGTCTTGCAGATAAGAATCGAGCAGCACCGGACCATCACCGAACATGGTGAGCAGCTCTTTCACATAGCTCTTCAGCGTGTCGGGATCATGGATGATTTTCATGGCGCGGCCACCCAGCACATAGCTTGGGCGCACCACCACGGGGTAACCAATTTTTTCGGCCTGGGCGATCACATCATCGGCATGTTTGCAGATGGCATTCTTGGGTTGCTTCAGCTTTAATTTGTGCAGCATTTTTTGGAAACGCTCGCGGTCTTCGGCAAGGTCGATGGAATCAACGCTGGTGCCGATAATGGGCACGCCAGCTTGTTCCAGCGCGTGCGCCAGCTTCAGCGGTGTTTGGCCACCAAACTGCACAATGGCACCCACAATGGTGCCGTTTTTCGCTTCGCGCTGAATGATTTCAATCACGTCTTCGGCCGTCAGCGGCTCGAAATAGAGGCGGTCCGACGTATCATAATCGGTGCTCACCGTTTCGGGGTTGCAGTTGATCATGATGGTTTCATAGCTTTCGCCAAGGGGGCGTCCCGCCCCCGCTACCGCTCCCCCTCGTTCGCTACGCTCCGGCTCGCCGCGGCCATCGCGGCTACGCGCGCTTACGGAGATGTCGGGAGTGCGTAGCGCTTCGCACGAGCCGCTTGCGGCGGGGGTCAGCGAAGCGTAGGGGGCAAGGCCCCCTTCAGGCAGCGCGCGCAGCGCATAACTTGCGTGCACGCAGCAATAATCGAACTCGATGCCCTGACCAATGCGGTTGGGGCCACCACCGAGGATGAAGATTTTTTTGGCGTTGGTTGGGTTCGCTTCGCAATGCTGAAGGGCACCGGCTTCACCGCTATAGGTGGAATACATGTAGGGCGTGAGTGAGCTGAATTCCGCCGCGCAAGTATCGACCCGCTTGAACTGCGGACGCACATTCAGCTTGTGACGCGTTTTTCTGATATCTAACTCGGATTTACCGGTAAGTTTCGCCAGTTGCTTGTCCGAAAAACCGAGCGATTTAATGTGCTGCAGCGACGGGGCATCTTTCGGCAGGCCATTTTTCTGCACCCATTGTTCGGCCGTAATAATTTGCTGCAATTGGGCAATGAACCACGGGTCATAGCGGGTGATGCGGGCAATTTCTTCGGCGGGCAAACCAAGGCGAAGCGCTTGCGCAATGCGCAGCAAACGCTCAGGCGTGGCCACGCCCAAAATGTCGCGCACCGGTTCCAAGTTGGTGGTGCTGGCACCTTCAATGTCAATCATGTCGAGGCCGTTCAAACCGGTTTCCAGCGAGCGCAGTGCTTTTTGCAGCGCCTCACAGAAATTGCCGCCCATGGCCATGCTTTCGCCTACCGATTTCATGGCGGTGGTGAGGGTGGTGTCGGCACCGGGGAATTTTTCGAAGGCGAAACGCGGAATTTTCACCACCACATAATCCAGCGTTGGTTCGAAGGATGCTGGCATGGAAGGGGGCAGATCCCCCTTCGCACCGTCGGTGCTTACCCCCTCGCTACGCGGCTCGCGCACAGCGCTACGCACGACTTTTCCACCACTGCTCACCACATCATTCGTGACCTCATCAAGCGTGTAGCCCACCGCCAGTTTGGCAGCTACTTTGGCGATGGGGAAGCCGGTGGCTTTGGAAGCCAGCGCGCTTGAACGGGAAACGCGCGGGTTCATCTCAATCACCACCATGCGGCCGGTTTCAGGGTTCACGGCGAACTGCACGTTACTGCCACCCGTATCAACCCCAATTTCGCGCAGCACGGCGATGGAGGCATCGCGCATGATTTGATATTCTTTGTCGGTCAGCGTCATGGCTGGGGCGACGGTGATAGAATCGCCGGTATGCACGCCCATGGGGTCGATATTCTCGATGCTGCAGATGATGATGCAGTTGTCCGCTTTGTCGCGCACCACTTCCATCTCATATTCTTTCCAGCCCAGTACACTCTCATCGACCATCACTTCGCCGACGGGTGAGGCGTCGAGGCCGCTGGTGACGATGGCTTCAAATTCTTCGCGGTTATAGGCAATGCCGCCGCCGCTGCCACCCATGGTGAAGCTGGGGCGAATGATGGCGGGCAGGCCCACAATGTCCATGGCGGCGCGGGCTTCGTCGAGCGATTTTACCACGCGGTTTTTGGGCACTTCCAAACCGATGCGGGCCATGGCATCACCAAACAGCTGGCGATCTTCCGCCTTGTTGATGGCTTCCAAATCCGCGCCGATGAGTTCTACATTGTGTTTCTTCAAAACGCCGCTTTCGGCGAGGGCCTTGGCGCAGTTGAGCGCGGTTTGGCCACCCATGGTGGGTAGCAGCGCATCGGGCTTTTCAGCGGCGATAATTTTTTCCACAAATTCGGGCGTGATCGGTTCGATGTAGGTGGCATCGGCCAAATCTGGGTCGGTCATGATGGTGGCGGGGTTGGAATTCACCAGAATGACGCGGTAGCCTTCGGCCTTCAGCGTCTTCACCGCTTGCGTGCCGGAATAATCAAACTCGCACGCCTGCCCGATGACGATGGGGCCTGCGCCGATGATGAGGATGGATTTGATGTCGGTACGTTTAGGCATTAGCTGTTACTCACACATTCGAGTGTCTTTTTACTGGGCTCTTTAGGCGGTACATTTCCTATGATCGCTCTCCCTACAATAAACCCGCGATCTCCATCAAAACGATATTCCACGCTTTTTTGGGGTTCACCACAAAGGGGTGGTATTATAACGATGAGAAGCTGATTTTTTTCATCAACAGAGAATCTTTCAGCAGGAAACTGGTTTTGTTTTTTTGCATAGGTAGCACCGAGTCCAACGGGTATTTGAATGGGCACTTTTGCCTGCAACACTTGACCGGCAACCTCTCCTTTTTTCCGCATCAATACTTCAAAATGCGCAAAACCAGGTTTGATAGGCTTTTCTTTGATGAGGGCAACGGCAATTTGTGCGTTTTCACCCCACTGA
Organism: Rickettsiales bacterium; assembly: GCA_947441895.1. Lineage (GTDB taxonomy): Bacteria > Pseudomonadota > Alphaproteobacteria > Rickettsiales > UBA3002 > QFOX01. The sequence goes on from CANEUT010000061.1 coordinate 7,437, forward strand.
TACACGCAGCCGAGCGGGCGATCTAGATGTTCGCCCTTTGCAATATATTCTTCCATAGTTTCTGCGCATTTGTCAGCAACCATGAGATTGGGAGGCTCTTCGGCAACAACAAATTCTATGGGCAGAACGGCAGCTGTAAAAATTACCAGTAAGCGTATGACGTGTCTCATGCCGCCCTCTTTTTCTGGCTGCCCATCAGCTCCACAAAGCGGGCGAAAAGGTAATGCGAATCATGCGGGCCGGGGGATGATTCCGGGTGATATTGCACGCTGAAAGCGGGCTTGGTTTTGTGACGCAGCCCTTCGATGCAATTATCGAACAGCGAGCGATGGGTGATTTCTACATCCTCAGGGAACTGGCTGTCACACACGCAGAAACCGTGGTTCTGGCTGGTGATTTCTACCTTGCCGGTGGTGAGGTCTTTCACCGGATGGTTGGCACCGCGATGGCCCTGTTTCATTTTCTCGGTTTTTGCACCCAGCGCCAAACCCAGCAGCTGATGGCCAAGGCAAATGCCGAATACGGGCACGTTCGCATCCATCAATTTGCGAATAGTGGGCACCGCGTAATGGGCGGTGGCTGCCGGGTCGCCGGGGCCGTTTGAAAGGAACACGCCATCGGGCGCCAGCTTCAAAATATCTTCTGCCGTGGAAGTGCCGGGCACCACGGTAACGTTGCAACCGGCCGAGGCAAGGCAACGCAGAATGTTGAGTTTCTCGCCAAAGTCGATAGCGACGACGTGATAGCTCCCTCTCCCTTCGGGGGAGGGCTGGGGTGGGGGCGCATCGAGCACAGCTCGTGGGGGCATCGTTGGTGTAACGCTATCCCCATGTCCCCCTCCTGGCCTCCCCCCGGAGGTGGGAGGAAGGATGAGGCTCCAGCGCTTTTGGTTCCAGCTGTAATTTTCGTGCGTGGTGGCGTGGGCGGCCAGTTCCAGCC